>JBIJDP010000068.1:0-8097 GCA_044344065.1 Opitutaceae bacterium | reverse complement strand
CTCCACGACGCCATCAATACTCTGAAACTCGTGGCTGACGCCGTCGATCTTGATCGACGAGATGGCGGCACCCTCGATGGAGCTGAGCAGCACGCGGCGGAGGGAGTTGCCGATCGTGTGGCCGTAACCGGCCTCGAAAGGCTCGGCGATGAACTTGGCGTAGGTCGGCGTGGAGCCTTCCTCGACCTTGGTGAGCTTGTTGGGGAGTTCGAACTTTCCGAGACGTTTGGGCATGGCGATGAACTCTGGGCGGTGGCGTTGCGGGTTGGGAAGTGGGTGACTTAGAAGCGGGAATAGAACTCGACGATCAACTGTTCGTTGATGCCCTGTTCCATTTCGTCGCGCGTCGGGAGGCGGTTCACAACGGCCTTGAAGGACTCGGCATTGAGGCTGAGCCAGCCGGGCACGTTGCGGATGCGGTTTTCCTCGAGATTGCGGGTGGCCATCTGGCGGGAGGCCGGGGTGTTCTTCACCTCGATCTCATCGCCGGCCAGCACGTTGTAGCTCGCGATGTCGACCTTGTGGCCGTTGATGCGGATGTGGCCGTGATTGACGAACTGGCGGGCGGCGGCGCGGGACTTGGCGAGGCCGAGGAGATAGACGGTGCTGTCGAGACGGGTCTCGAGGAGCTGGAGGAAGCGTTCGCCGGTGACGCCGCGCTCCTTCTTCGCAATCTCGAAGGTACGCCGGAACTGGCGCTCGAGCAGACCGTAGATGGAACGGAGCTTCTGCTTCTCGTTCAGACCGACGGCATACTCGGAGAGCTTGCGGCGGAGCTTCGGGCCGTGCTGACCGGCCGGATAGCTGCGGCGTTCGAAGGCTTTGCCCGAGCCGAGGATGTGCTGTCCGAAGCGACGGCTGATGCGGGTGGTGGGACCTGTGTAGCGAGCCATGTGAGTGGTTGTTTAAATGGTTGGAAGCGGCACTTAGACGCGGCGACGCTTGCGCGGACGGCAGCCGTTGTGGGGAATGGGAGTGACATCGACGATCGAGGTGATCTCGAGGCCGATGGCCTGCAGGGCGCGGATGGCGCTGTCGCGGCCGAGACCGGGTCCGGAGACGCGGATGACGATGTCCTTCAGGCCGTGGGCCATGGCGTTGCGGGCGGCATCCTGGGCGACCACTTGGGCGGCGTAGGCGGTGGACTTGCGCGAACCGCGGAAGTTGCACTTGCCGGCGCTGGACCAGGCAATGACCTGCCCCTTCTGGTCGGTGATGGAAACGATGGTGTTGTTGAACGAGGCGAGGACGTTGACGACACCGGAGGTGACGTTCTTCGAACCCTTGGCCTTGCGCACCTTGATCGCACCCAGCTCCTCCTTGAGGAGATCCTCGGCGGTGGGCTGCTTGGCCACACCACCGATGAGTTCAACCGGCTTCTCGGGCGCGGCGGCGGGAGCACCCTCGGCGGGAGCGGTGCCATCGGCGGCCGGCTTGGCGGCCTTGGGGGCCTTGGCGGGCTTGGTGGCGGTGGCAGGAGCAGCGGCTTCGGCGCCAGCGGCGGGAGCGGCGGCCTTGGGGGCCTTTTCTTTTTTGGGAGCGGACTTTTCTTCAGCCATGGCGATGAGTGTTATTCGGCTTTCTTGGCAACGCCCACGGTCTTGCGGGGGCCTTTGCGGGTGCGGGCGTTAGTACCGGTGCGCTGACCGCGGACGGGCAGGCCACGGCGGTGGCGGATGCCACGGTAGCAATTGATCGCCTGGAGGCGCTTCAGGTTCGCGGCGATTTCGCGGCGGAGGTCACCCTCGAGCACCCATTTGTGCTCGGTGATGAGGTGAAGGATCTTGTTGAGCTGCTCTTCGGTAAGGTCCGAAGCGCGCATGTCGGGATCGAGCCCGGCTTCCTTGACCAGGAAATCGGCGCGGGTGGCCCCGATGCCGTTGATGTAACGGAGGGAGTACGCGACTTTCTTTTTCGCGGGAATTTCTACACCGAGGAGACGTGGCATGTTGGATTTGGTTGAGAGTTAAAGTGAGTTGAAAAATCGAGGGGAATCAGGCGGAACGGGGCAGCGTGAGGATTTCAGGGCCCTGGTCGGTCGTGAGCACGGTATGTTCGAAGTGGGCCGAGGGCGATCCGTCGGCGCTGACCACCGTCCAGCCGTCGGCAAGCGTCTTGGTGCGGTAGCCGCCGGCATTCACCATGGGTTCGATCGCCAGCGTCATCCCGGGCTTGATCCTCGGCCCGCTGCCGCGGCGGCCAAAGTTGGGAATCTCCGGAGGCTCGTGCATCGAAAGACCGACACCGTGGCCGACCAGGTCGCGGACGACACTGAAGCCGTGGGCTTCAACGTATTCCTGGACGGTGGCGGAAATGTCGCCGATGCGGTTGTCAACGCGGGCCTGTTCGATGCCGAGGTGCAGGGCGCGCTCGGTGACGAGCAGCAGTTCCTGCAACCGGGGAGTGATCCGGCCCACCGGCACGGTTACGGCGTTGTCGCCGATGTAACCGCGGTATTCGACGGTCACGTCGAGTGAGACGATGTCGCCGTCACGCAGAATGCGGCGGAGATTGCCGATGCCGTGGACGACTTCCTCGTTGACCGAGACGCAAATGTACGCCGGGAAACGGCGCGAACCGATCTGGTAGCCGTAATCGGCGCTGCGGGCGCCATGCGAGGCGATGAGTTCCTTGGCAATCTGGTCCAGATCGTAGGTCGTGATGCCAGGGCTGACGTGTTCCTTGAGCTTGGCCAGCACCGTAGCGGCGATGGCACAGGATTCGCGCATGAGGGCGATTCCTTCGGAAGACTTTTCCGGAATGCTCATGCGACGGTCGCGGCCTCCAAAGCGAGGCCGAGGGTCCTGTAGTGCTGGACGACCGATGCGGGAGCATCGGAAGCGGCGGCAACACCCTGCAACGATTCGTCGCGGGCATCGAGCCATTCATCCAGAACTTGGGCTTGGAGCAGCGTAGCCGGGAAGTCCGTAAGGACAAAGCCCGCATCAGGTTTGCGTGCGAAAAACCACCGGCGCATTGCTGCGATGATGGCCTTGTCAACGGCGGGAGCGCCGTGACCGCGCGAAATCTCCGACCGCATTAGTTTGGCGGGAGAGACGTGCTCAATGTGCAAAGAACGGGTCTGGCAAAACAGGGTTTCCATGAAGGAATCCGGTGTGCCGAGACATAGCAGCTTGATCTTGGCAGGAGTGCCGCAATCAGCGAAGGGGTCGGAGATGCCAGCCATCACGACCAGAGTAAAGAACTAAAGTGCAAAGTGCCTGATTCCCCACGCAATGAGGCCGATCAGGAAGATAATCAGCATCGGCAGGGCGATCTTCATGACTGCCTCGGTGCTCAAGGCATCGCCAGTCATGCCGGTGGGACTGTTGCTCCGGGCCCGGATACGGCCCTTCTTCAGGAAACCGTCATAATGGCGCTGGAGGAGGAAGGTTTCGATCTGCTTCATGGTGTCTAGCACGACACCCACCGTGATCAGCATGCCCGTGCCGCCGAAGAAAATGGCAATGCGTTGGGGAACATTGAGTTCAAAGAGCAGAAAATCAGGCATGACCGCGATGATCGTCAGGAACACCGCGCCGGCCAGGGTCAGGCGGGTCATGATGAAGTCGAGGAACTGCGCGGTGGGCTCGCCCGGGCGCACACCGGGAATGTAGCCGCCATATTTCTTCAGGTCATCGGCGATCTGGATCGGCTTGAACATGACGGACACCCAGAAGTAGCTGAAAAAGAGGATCAGCGACGTGTAGATGGCGTAGTAGGTCCAGTGACCGCGCAGCAGATTGTCGGCAAACTCGACCAGGAACTTGATGTTGAAGGCCGCACCGATCTGGGAGAAAATCTGCTGGGGAAAGAGCAAAATGGCGCTGGCGAAGATGACCGGCATGACGCCCGAGTAATTCACCTTGAGGGGCAGGAATGAACTCTGGCCGCCCATGACCTTGTTTCCGACAACCCGCTTGGCGTATTGCACGGGGATTTTGCGCTGGCCCTGCACGACCATGATGATGCCCATCGTCACGAGGACGAAGAGCAGGCCCATCACGATCCCCTGGGGCAGGCCAAGGCGGGCAACGCCGACGGGGGCGAAAAAGAGCTGATAGGTCGAGGCCGCGGCACCGGGGATGTCCGCAAGGATGCCAACGGTGATCAGGAGGGAGACACCGTTGCCGATGCCGCGCTGCGTGATCTGCTCGCCCAGCCACATGAGCAGCATCGTGCCCGCGGTCATGAAAATGACCGAGGTGATGAGGAAGCTCAATTTGCCGGTGATGACGATGCTGCCGTAGGTGTTGATGTCGTAGCCCGGAAACAGGCGGCCGGGGTTCTCCAAGGCCAGGATGAGCAGCGTACCCTGGATGAGGCAGATCAACACGGTCGCATAACGCGTGTATTGGGTCAGCTTCTGGCGACCGACATCACCTTCCTGCTGGAGCCGGCTGAGGGCGGGCACCACGGCGGTCATCAACTGAAAGATGATGGAGGCGCTGATGTAGGGCATGATGCCCAGCGCCGCGATGGCGCCTTTCACGAGCGCGCCGCCGGTGAACATGTTGTACAGCCCAACTAGTGAACCCGCACCGGCCGCCGTCTGGTCCGCGAAGAACTGCTGGAGCGGGTGCGGATCGATCCCGGGCAACGGAATGGCGGCAGCCACCCGCGCCACGAACAACAGCGCCAGCGTATAGAATATGCGCGAACGCAACTCGGGGATCTTCAGGGAGTTCGTGAAGGCGGAAAACATTGAGAAGGGGAGCTGAGGTCCGAAGAGGGTGCCGGCAGGTTACGTGAAAACTGCCGGCGCGGTTCAGGAAACGATGGCTTGGCCGCCGGCCTTTTCGATCTTGGCCTTGGCGGACGCCGTGAACTTCGCGGCGGTGACCTTGAGCGCGCGGGTGATTTCCCCGTCGCCGAGAATCTTGACCGTCAGCTCGCCCTTGCGGATCAAACCGGCCGCGGCCAGCGTCGTGGCGTTGACCTCCGTGATCCCGGCATCCAGCGCGGCGAGCTCGCCGACGTTCAGCACCGCGACCTCGGTGCGGAATTCGTAATTGTTGAAGCCGCGCTGGGGCAGCTTGCGGTAAAGGGGCATCTGGCCGCCTTCGAAGCCGGGACGGATGCTGCCGCCGGAACGGGCCGTCTGGCCCTTGCCACCGCGGCCGGAGGTCTTGCCGTGGCCGCCGCCTTCGCCGCAGCCGACCCGCTTCTTGCGGTGGATGGCACCGGCGACGTTCTTGAGTTCGTGAAGTTTCATGGATGTTTCCTCGATTGGGCGCCCCACCCCGGCATTGGCGGGATGGAACTCGGATTTAAGTCAAATGGGATCAGGTGGCCTGGCGGCTGGCGGCAAAATCGGCCGCGAGGCGCAGTTTCTGCAGGCCGGCCAGGGTCGCATGCACGACGGCGATGTGATTCTTCGAACCCATCGACTTGGTGAGGACGTTCTTGACGCCCGCGGCCTCGAGCACGGCCCGCACGCCGCCGCCGGCGATGAGGCCGGTGCCGGTGGTAGCCGGACGCAGGAGGACCTTGCCGCCGTCGTATTCACCCAGCACGTCGTGCGGGATGGTGTCACCCTTGAGCTTGACGGTGACGAGATGCTTGTGGGCGTTGGCGGTGCCCTTCTTGATGGCGTCGGGCACTTCGTTGGCCTTGCCATAACCGATGCCGACCTTGCCCTTGCCATCGCCCACCACGGCGAGAGCGGAGAAGCTGAAGCGACGGCCGCCCTTGACGACCTTGGCGCAGCGATTGATGAAGACGACCTTCTCAATCATCGTGGGACCGTCGGACGGCTCGGCGTTGCGATTGCGGTCGTCGCGGCGGGGGCCGCGGTTGAAGTCGCGGCGCGCCGGACGCGGGGCGCGCTGTTCGGTCGCGGGAGCGGGCGTGGCAACGGCGGGCGTCTCGGAAGCGGGAGTGGAGGGAGTGGTATCGGTGCTCATGGGCGATGACTTAGAATACGAGGCCGCCTTCGCGGGCCGCGTCTGCGAACTGTTTGACTTTGCCGTGATAACGGGCGCCGCTGCGGTCGAAAACGACCGAGGCAATGCCGGCGGCCTTGGCCTTGGCGGCAAAGGCGACGCCGAGCTCCTTGGCTCCGGCGAGATTGGCGGCGAGCTTCTTGGCGCGGAGGCCGGCGTCGAGGCTCGAGAGAAAGACCAGCGTGGTGCCGGTTTCGTCGTTCACCGCCTGGGCATAGATATGCTTGGTGCTGAACTTGACGCAAAGACGCGGGCGGGCGGCGGTGCCGGTAACCTTCTTGCGGATTCTCCAGCGGCGTTTCTGGAGGAGTTTGGCTTTGTAAATGGTGTTCATGGGTGGACCCCGAAAATTCTGGGTTGCGGTTGGCGTTAAGCGACGGTCTTGCCTTCCTTGCGGCGGACGCGTTCGCCGACGATGCGGACACCTTTGCCCTTGTAGGGCTCCGGCGGATAGTAGCCGCGAATCTCGGCGGTGACGGCCCCGACGAGCTGCTTGTCGGCGCCTTCGATCTTCAGCTTGGTCTGGTCGGTGACGGTGACCTTGATGCCCTCGGGAATGTCCATCAGGATCGGGTGCGAGTAACCGAGCGCGAGGTCGAGCTGCTTGCCCTTGAGGTTGGCCTTGAAGCCGACGCCCTGGATTTCGAGCTCCTTGGAGTAGCCCTCGCTGGCGCCCTTGACCATGCCGGCGATGACCGAGCGAACCGTGCCATACATGGCCTTCGCAAAGCGGCTGTCGTCCGTGGTGGGCGAGACGATGACCTTCTTGTCGGTCACGGTGATATTGACAACGGGCGCGAAGGACTTCGCGACCTTGCCCTTGGGTCCCTCGACGCGGACGGTGTGGTCCTTGATTTCGACCTTCACCTTGTCGGGAATGGAAACGGGTTGTTTACCGATGCGGCTCATGGTGCGTGCTCCTTACCAGACGTTGCAGACGAGTTCGCCACCCGCCTTGTTGCGGCGGCAGTCCTGGTCCTTCATGAGACCCTTGGACGTGGAGAGAATGGAAATGCCGAGGCCGTTGAGGACGCGCGGAATCTCGGTGTAGCGATAATAGAGACGGCGGCCCGGGGTGGAGACGCGGTCGATGCCGGTGATGACGGGGGCGCCATCCACGTACTTCATCTTCACGACGAGAGTCTTGTGGCCCAGGGCGTCGGTGCCGTCGGCGTAGTCCGAGACGTAGCCCTCGGCCTTGAGGATGGCGGCAATCGCCTCCTTGAGTTTGGAATGCGGGGAGGCGCATTCGGCGAGACGGGCCTTCGACGCATTGCGGAGGCGGGTCAGAAAATCACTGATGGGATCGGTCATGGTGGATGTTGTTTGGGCTGGGGCGGGTCATATCCGACGCGTCTTGCAACGCGTAAACTCCCGCCAGAAAGGAATTACCAGGAGGACTTGGTGACGCCCGGGATCTTGCCGGCGAGGGCGAGTTCACGGAACTGGATACGGGACACGCCGAACTGCCGGATGTAGGCGCGCGGGCGGCCGCTCATGGAGCAGCGGTTCTTGATACGGACGGCGGCGGAGTCGCGCGGGAGCTTGGCGAGCTTCTTCTGCGCCGCAAAGAACTCGACGTCGGTGGTGTTGGGGTTGGCGAGGATCGCCTTGAGCTCGGCGCGCTTGACCTTGTGCTTCTCCACGAGGAGCACGCGCTTCTTGTTGCGTTCGATGGCGGATGTTTTCGGCATGGCGTGGGGAGAATCAGGCGGCGGTGTTGGTCTTGGTGGTCTCGGAGCGGCGGAACGGCATGCCCAGGAGCCGGAGCAGCTCGCGGCCCTCGTCATCGGACCCGGCGGTCGTCACGATCGTGATGTCGAGGCCCATGTGCTTCTTGACGGCCTCGAGGTTGATCTCGGGGAAAATCGAGTGATCGGTGATGCCGAGGTTGTAGTTGCCCTGCCCGTCGAGCTTGGGGGAGACACCACGGAAGTCGCGGATGGAGGGGAGCGCCACCGCCAGCAGGCGATAGAGAAATTCCCACATGTTGTTGCTGCGCAGCGTGACACAGCAGCCAACGATCTGGCCCTGCCGCAGCTTGAAATTGGAAATGGCCTTCTTCGACTTCGTGAGCACGGGCTTCTGGCCGGTGATCTGGGCGAGGTCGCGCTGGACGTCTGCGATCTGGTTCTTGTCCGCCTCGGCATCG
>JBIJDP010000067.1:0-8118 GCA_044344065.1 Opitutaceae bacterium | reverse complement strand
CTGCGCGCCGGCCGGCCGGTGCTGCGTCCGCGCCGGCCCACGCTGGCCGACGGTCTTGCCACGCTGACCGTGGGAACGAACGCCTTTGCGATCGCGCGCCGGCATGTGGACCAGGTGGTCAGTGTCAGCGAGGACGACATCGCGCTCGCGATCCTGCGCATGGTCGAACTGGAAAAAACCGTCGTCGAGGGCGCCGCCGCCACGCCCCTTGCGGCGATGATGGCCGGAAAGCTGCCCAAATTGCGCGGCCGGAAAGTCGTCCTCGCGGTCTGCGGCGGCAACATCGACCCCGCGATTTTGAGCCGGGTCATCGAGAAGGGCCTCGTGCATGACGGCCGGCTCACGCGTTTCACCGCCGTCATCAGCGACCGTCCGGGCGGACTCGCGAAACTCGCCGGCGTCATCGCCGCCAGCGGCGCGAGCATCAAGGACATCACGCACGACCGCGCCTTCAGCGGACCCGACGTGTCGGCGGTCCATGCCGTCTGCACCGTGGAGACCCGCGACCGCGCCCACGTCCGCGAGTTGCAGCGGGCGCTGCTGCGGAATGATTTCCCGCTGATTGTGAACCAATGAGGGGAGGGGATGACAAACCGGCCCGTCCGGAGGCCGGGCCCTGCCCAAAGGTATTCCAAGGTAGCGCCCGGCCTCCGGACGGGCGTGTCTGGGCGGTATGGTTAATTATCACGCTCCTGCTCTCCGGCTGCCACAGCCTGCCTGAGCGCCGCACAGCGGAACGGCAGGGAGAGGAATTCGTGGCCGCCGGGCGTTTCTTCCCGGCGGGGACGCGCATCGTCACCTGGCTCGATGCCGGCGGCTATGATGCTTACGGCCAAAAAGCCGGCGCACCCCAGAACCATGAGACGCGGCAGGCGCTGCAAGACGCGAAGACGCAAACAAACGAACTGTCACTGCTGCAGGAGCGCGTGGATCAGCTGGTGCTGCATTACGACAACACCGGGCTCAGCAGCCTGACTTTCGGCATTCTGCAGAAGCGCGGCCTGAGCGCGCACTTCCTGGTCGATGTGGATGGCACCATCTACCAGACGCTCGATCTGCGCGAACGTGCCTGGCACGCCACGACCGCGAACGAGCGCTCGATCGGCGTGGAGATCGCCCACATCGGGGCGTACCCGCCCACCGAGACCAAGATCCCCGCAAAGTGGTATGAGCGCGATTCCGCCGGCCGGGTGCGGCTGCTCATTCCGCCCGGGGTGCGCGAGCCGCGTATTCTGACGCCAGGTTTCACTGGTCGCCCGGCCCGCAACGAACCCGTGCGCGCCGCCATTCAGGACCGCGATCTGGTGCAGTACGATTATACGCCGGAGCAGTACGCGGCGCTCGGGCGACTCGCCGCCGCGCTCAACCGCGTGTTGCCCAAAATCCGACTCGAGGTTCCGCGCGACGCGAAGGGGGCGGTGCTCACACGCAAACTGGATGACAAGACCTGCGAGAATTTTACCGGCATCCTCGGCCACTTCCATATCCAGGAAAACAAGGTCGACCCCGGTCCCGCCTTTCAGTGGGAACACTTTCTTCTATACGCGCGCCAAATCCGGGAACTGAAGGACTGAGGTCCTTACCACCGATTACGCGGATGCCACGGATCAAACGATGGCCACAAGAGGCACAGAAGGCGCATAAGAATCTCAAAGCTGAGAGCCCAAATTTGAGCCTTCTGAGCCTTTTGTGGCCATTGCCTTGGCTTCCATCCGTGGCATCCGTGAAATCAGTGGTTAAACCCCTGGTCCCCGCCTTTACACTTTCTTTCCGAACGCCGGATCCACCTTGATCAGCGCGGTCATGGCAAGGGACGGCAGCGTGGCCAGGCACACCCACACGAAGAAATTGGCATAGCCCAATTGCTCCTGGATCCAGCCCGCCGGCATGCCGGGCAGCATCATGCCCAGGGCCATGAAGCCGGTGCAGATCGCGTAGTGCGCCGTCTGGTGCGTTCCGGCCGCGACCATCATCATGTAGACCAGGTAGGCCGCAAAACCCAAGCCGTAGCCGAATTGCTCGATGCAGAGGGCCGTGCCGATGACCAGCCAGCCCTGCGGCTGGAGCCAGGCCAGCAGGACGTACACGACATTGGGTGCATTGATGGCGATGGCCATCGGCCACAGCATCTTCTTCAGGCCGTGCCGCGATATCAGCCACCCGCCCGCGAGGCCGCCGATCGTCAGCGCCAGCACTCCCGCCGTGCCGTAAACGAGGCCCACCGCCTGTGTCGTCAGGCCAAGGCCGCCGTCTGCCCGCGGGTCGAGCAGAAACGGGGTCACCAGTTTCACCAACTGGGCCTCGGCGAAACGGTAGAACAGCAGGAACCCCAGCATGGACAGCAGGTGGGGCTTCCGGAAGAACTCGCCGAACACCGCGCCATAGCTTCGCCAGGGCGCGGCCGCCGGCGGCATCGCCCGGTCACCGGCCGGCCGCGGCAGCATCACCAGATGATAGAGCGCCAGCACGATGAAGCCGGCGGCGATCAGCCAGAACACCACGGCCCAGGCGCGGGCGGCGTCACCAAGGCGCGACTGCAGCGTCCCGGCCAGCCAGACCAGCGCGCCCTGGCCCGAGATCATGGCCAGGCGGTAGAAGGTGCTGCGCACGCCGACAAACGCCGCCTGCTGGTGCGGCGGCAGTGCGAGCAGGTAGAAGCCGTCGGCGGCGATGTCGTGCGTGGCCGAACTGAACGCCAGCAGCCAGAGGATGGCCAGGGTCCACCGGAAGAAATCCGGCCCCGGGACCGTGAGCGCCACGAGCGCCAGCGCCGCACCGATGATGAACTGCAGGCCGACGATCCAATGCCGCTTCGTGCCCAGGAGTTCCAGCAGCGGCGACCACAGCGGCTTGATCACCCACGGCAGGTAGAGCCAGCTCGTGTAGAGCGCGATGGCGGTGTTGGAGATCCCGAGGTTCTTGTACATCACCACCGCCACCGTCATCACGATCACGTAGGGGATGCCCTGGCCGAAATAGAGCGTCGGGATCCAGCTCCACGCGCGCAGGGGACTCGAGTTATTTTCCGCCATGGTTCGGTCCGCAGGCTGGGTCAGCAAAACCCCCAGCGCAACGGCAGAGCAAGAGGAAGTGATGATCACTCCGCGGACTCCGCGCCTCCGCGAGAGCCACGAGGAATTTTCTCACGCGGAGACGCGGAGCTCGCGGAGGAATTGCCGCTTTAGTCGTGACCTTGGGGTGATTTGCTAAAGAAAAGGGTCTGAACCCTTTCTCTCCTTGAACTCCCCCAAGCCCGTCAACGGCCGCATCATCATCGACCGCACCAATTCCGATTGGCAGTCGCAGCAGGTGCAGGAACCCTGCATCCTCCAGAACCCGAAGGACCCGAGCCGGCTTGTCATGCTCTACTCGGGCGTGCCCAAGGCCAACCGCGCCACCTGCGCCTTTGGCAAGGCGTGGGCCTCGATCGACGATCCGATGACGTGGCACCAGGATCCGGCCAACCCCGTGTTCGGTCCGGGCGAAACCGGCTGGGACCGCGGCAGCATCCGCCTCGACACGATGCTCTATCTCCCCGAGGAAGACGCCTACTACATCTACTACTCGGGCACCATCGATCAGGTGCAGGACAACATCGGCCTCGCCATCTGCCCCGCCGGCGCCGACGGCTATGCGAACCTAAACCCAGACACCATTGTCCGCTGGGGCAGCAAGCCCATCCTGCCGCCCGACCCCGAGGCCCCCTTCCGCGAAACGTACGCCTCGCAAGCGGCGGTCATGCGCGAGTGGAATAAGAAGTCCGGGCGCTGGGATTGGCACATGTACTATTCGTACCGGGACAAGGAGCAGACGCTGCCTGGCATCCGTTACGCCACCTCAACGGACGGCAAGACCTGGACGCGGCATTGGCACGCCGCGGATCCGCGCGGCCGGGGGCATATTTTCGACGCCGTGCCCAACGCCTACTACGAGTGGCACCAGATCAGCAAGGTGGGCCGCACCTATGTGCTCAGCATGGAGGTCGGACCCGAGCACGGCAAACAGTGGCGCACGGTCCTCGCCATGAGCCAGCATCCCGCGCACGGCTGGAAGCAGTTGGATGTTGACACGCTGCTGCAGGTCAAGTGGCCCGGGATCTACAACGAGAAAAACATCTACCATGTGGCCACGCCGGCCTTCTACACGATCGGCGGCCGGGGTTATCTTTTCACGCAGGCCTGCGCGCGTCCCGGCAACGACAACTACATCGACGGCAACTGGGAGCTCTGGGGTTTCGAGTGCGAACGCGAGCTGACGCTGCCGGGGGGTGATGTGCTGCTGGTGCCGTGAAGGGGATTCCGGCGGGGGCGAGCACCCGCGCTGGCATCCACTTTTTCTCTTTCCTCTTTATCTTTCTCTTTATCTTTCTCCGGATCGAAAACTCTCGAACAGCAATCATTCAAGGCGCCAAGGCCCTGACAAAAGAGAAAGATAAAGAGGTAAGAGAAAGAGTTGAATTCCTCACCCATGACCCACCGCGAACGCTTCCTCGCCACCGTCCTTGGCCAGCCGCGCGACCGTACGCCTTACTGGATTTACTGGTGGGTCTGGGGCGCTACCTGGGAACGCTGGCAGCGCGAGGGCCTGCCGGCGGAATTCAAGACCTTTGCCGACGTGAAGGCGCACTTTAGCACGGATGACCCGCCGCGGACTGTGCCAGTTAAACTCGGACCGGTGCCCGACCTGAGCGCCAAGGTGGGCGAGGATGCCGAATCCGTGACCTACATCGACAGTTGGGGCATCAAGCGGCGCAATCTCCGCGGCACCGAAGGCATGTCGGAGTTCATTGCGTGGCCCGTGCAAACCCGCGACGACTGGCGGCGCTTCCGGGCTGAGCGGCTCAATCCCGCCGATCCGCGCCGCCTCGCCGGCGACTGGCGCGAGAAAGCGAACGCGTGGATGGCGGCGGGGCTGCCCATCCAGCTCGGCACATTTCCCGACACGGGGGTCTTTGGCACCCTGCGCTGGCTGCTGGGCGACGAGGAATGCCTGGTGGCTTTTTGTGCCGAGCCCGACTGGGTGCACGAGATCATGGATCACCTGACCACGCTCTGGCTCGAGGTCTTCGGCCACGTGGTGAAGGAAGTGCGCGTGGATGTGATTCACCTGTGGGAGGACATGTGCGGCAAACAGGGTCCGCTCATCTCGCCGGCCCACTGGCGCGAGTTCATGGCACCACACTACCGTCGCATCCGGGCCTTCGCGGATGCGCATGGCATCCCCGTCGTGTCGGTGGACACCGACGGCCAGCCCGATCTCATCGTGCCGCCGATGCTGGAGGCCGGCGTGAATCTGCTGTTTCCCATGGAATCCGCCGCCGGGGCGGATGTGAACGTGTTCCGGAAAAAATACCCCGGGCTCGCCCTGATGGGCGGCTTCGACAAGCGCGCCCTGGCCCTCGGCCCGGCGGCCATCGATGCCGAACTGGAGCGCATCCGCCCGGCTTGGGAAAGCGGCCGCTACATCCCCGATCTCGACCATCACATTCCCCCGGACGTGTCGTGGGCAAATTTCCAGCACTACGCCACGGCGCTAAAGAAAATGGTCAGAAGGTAGGGCGAACCGTCCCGGTGAGCCGCGGTTTCCAATTTGTTTAACCACGAGTGGACATGAATCCGAAGCAGACACAAATGGGCGGTTGGGTTCATGGTCGCCAAGGTCGTTGACCCCGGTGTTTTGAAGACCGGGCTCAGCGAGCCCGGCTACAACGGCGAATCACATAGGGCTTTGGCCGCAGAAAGGCACAAAATCAAAAGGCAATTGTTGCCAGCGAGGCGCCTATAGGCGCGCGGGGGAGATCCATACCCGGACGGAAATTTTGCGCTTCTTTGCGGCCAAATCCGTTTGATTCCTACCCCTTTTTCGACTGCGCCAGCAGCACCTTGTCCACGCGGTTGCGGTCCATATCCATCACCTCGAAGCGCCAGCCGCTCCAGGCAAAGGCCTCGCCGGGACGGGGGATGTGGCCGAGCCGGTCGAGGACGAATCCGCCAAGGGTTTCGTAGCTTTCCTCCTGCTCGTGCGGCAGGGGTCCAAAACTGAAGCGGCGGCGAAATTCCTCCACGGTCATCGCGCCGTCCACCAGCCAGGAGCCGTCCTCGCGCTGCACGGCGTCGGGGCCGCGGCGGTCGCCGGGTTCGGGCAGGTCACCCACGATGGCCTCCATGACGTCGATAAGCGTGACCAGACCCTGAATGCCGCCAAACTCGTCGGTGACGAGCGCGAGGTGCTTGCCGGACTTCTTGAAGGTTTCGAGCAGTTGCACGGCGTTGACCGTCTCGGGGACGAAAAGCGGAGGCGTGAGGTGGTTGCGCAGGCGGCTCTCCAGGCCGATGGCCGCGTTGGCCCAGAGCGCCTTGACCGCCACGAGGCCGAGCACGTTGTCGCGGGTGCCCTCGTAAACCGGGAAATGCGAGTGACCGCTGGCGACGATCTTGCGCCAGTTGATCTCGTCGGCGTCGGCGATGTTGAGCCAGACGACGCGGTTGCGGCGGGTCATGATTTCGGTGACCGGCCGCTCGTCGAGGCGCAGCACGCCCTCCACCATGGCGCGCTCGGCCTTGTGAAAAACGCCGGCGGACGTCCCCTGCTCGATCAGGTGGGCGACCTCCTCCTCCGAGGGCGGGGCATCGGCCTCCTTGCCGAGCCCGAGCAGGCGCAGGACGAGGTTGGTGGATTTGGTGAGCACCCACACGAAGGGCGAGGCCAGGCGCGACAGGGCGTTCATCGGGCCGGCCATCAGCATGGCCTTGCGCTCGGGGTTGTTGAGGCCGACGCGCTTGGGCACGAGTTCGCCGATGATGAGCGAGCAGAAGGTGATGGAACTGACGACGAGGAACAGGGCGATGGGCCGGCCGTAGGCGGCCAGCGGAGTCCATTGCGCCACGAAGGCCGCGACCTTGTCGGTGAGATTGGCCCCGCCGTACGCGCCGGCCAATATGCCGACCAGGGTGATGCCGATCTGGACGGTGGAAAGGAAGCGCGTGGGTTCCTGCGCGAGGGCGAGGGCGGCCTGCGCCTTGGCCGAACCCTCGTCGGCCAGCTTCTTCAGCCGGCCCTTGCGCGAGGAGACGACCGAGATCTCCGCCATGGCGAAAACGCCGTTGGCCAGGAGCAGCAGGAAAATGATGAGGACCTCGGTGGCGATGCCGTTCATGGCGTTTGGTTGAGTCCGCGGATGAAGGCATCGGCCTCGCGGATGGACTGCTCCATCTCGGCGATGAGCCGGCTGACGTCGGTTTGCAGGGCCTGCGAGGTTGAGTCCAGGGCGCGAATGGCCTGGGCGTTGAGGTTGTGCTTCAGGAACAATACCTGGTCACGATAAGTGGCGAGGATGGGCTCCATCCGGGCGGCGGCCCGGCGCATGGCGGCGAGCAGGGCGACATAGCGGTTGCGGGTGGCGGCCAGCTGTTCCTGGCTGCGGGCACGGAGATCGGCGTTGGTGTAGAGACCGAGTTCATTGCCCCATTCCACGAACAGCGCGTCACCGACGGACTCGATGGCGGCGATGCGGTCGTGCACCTCCTTCGCGGCGGCCTCGCTCCGCTTGAGCCGGGTGCCCAGGTCGTCGTATTTCTGTTTCAGGGTGCCTCCGTCCACTCTGGTCACGGCGAGAAAGGCCTGCAGGGCGTCGGCGAACTCCGTCTTGACCTCCTCCTGCGCCGCGCGGGCCTTCTCCACCCGCGAGACCAGGATTTCGCGCTTGGCGTAGCCCACCTTTTCCATCGCGCCGTAATAGGCGGAGGAGCAGGCGGCGAGGAGCAGCAGGAAAAGAACCGGCGGCAAAAAAACGAGGCGGCGGCGTAACATGCGGTCAGATTGGCCCGGGAGCGTGAAGGAAGGAAGAAGGAAGAAGGGGGTGTTTTGGACGCATGCAGATACGCCGGGGGCCGGGAAACTGCAGGAGCAGCTTTATGCCACGATTGATGGCTCCCAATCGCGGCATAAAGCCGCTCCTGCAATTGGTTACCGGCCCGGATTGGGCTATCCGATTTTGGGTACGAACCGCGGGAACATTCACGGCCGCGGCGGGGCAACCCCCCTGCCGCGGGATAAATTTCAAAGCACCGGTGGTTCGGCACTGCCGCCGTCGTGGCCGGCGGACGCCAGCAAGGCGAG
>JBIJDP010000066.1:0-8190 GCA_044344065.1 Opitutaceae bacterium | reverse complement strand
GGCCCCAGCAGACCCGAAGGCAGCAGGGGGGAATCCTTGGTGTAGGGTTCGTGGGTGGACCACGTGCGGCGGTCGGGTTTGGGCAGGTGCTGGTCGCCGATGAGGCGGTTCACGAGCAGGTTGGTGACGGCGATTTCCAGTTGGTTGAGTCCCGGTTGGATCGCGGCGGTGACGTCGATCACGTACGGCGGATGCCAGAGCGTGCGCAGGGGACGGCCATTCAGGGTGAGGCCGGCGAATGTTTCCACACGGCCAAGATCCAAGGTCACACGTTGGCTGGAGCGCAGGTTTTCAGCAGGGATGGAGAAGTCGATGGTGTAGGTGGCGGTGCCGGAGAAAAACCTGACCGCGGGGGCTTGATGCTCGGACCAAGAGGTCAGTGCATCCCACCGGAATGGTGCCGGCGCAGCGGGAAACCGCACCTGCCAGGATCCGTTGATCGCTAGCGGCCTCGGTGCAATGGGCACAGTCTGACGAAGCTCCCGGCCTGCCGCGGTGGTCAGAACGTACTTGCCGGGGGCGGGTTCCTGCAACGCGGTCAACGGCACGGGTTGTCCGTCGCGGGTGGCGGCGACCACGGCTTCCGAAGTGGCGGGTTGGCGGAAGACGACAAAGACCGACCCCATGGTGGACAGATGCACTGGCAGGGTGGTGCGGCCGTCATGTTGGACATAGGCCGTGACCGGGGAGATCTCGCCCGTCTCGGCGTCCCAGAACTCCGGCGCCTTGCCGGATACGCGGAAGGTTGCGGGTATGCTGATGGCGGTCGGACCCTGGTTGGAGATGAAGTAGATCTCCGTTTCGCCGTCGCGGCGGTGGATGTAGTCGAGGTTCGCGCCGGTGCTGCGGTCGTAGTCGAAATCCGGGGCCTCAAGGATGGACGCAAGTGGACGGCCCCACACGATGCGGCCGAGGCCAAAGCGGTTTTCAGTGACTTTCGCGCCGTCAATCGCTCCCCAAACTTCCTGGCCGATCCGCCGCACCTCCGCCTCACCGTCGGGACGATCGGCGAGGCTGGGTGAACCGAGCGGTCGCGGTCCATAAACCGTGGCGCCGGCGGCGACGAGGTCGCGGATCCTGCGCGCCACGGGCAGCGTGAGTTCGGGCCAGACGGGCAGCACGAGCACGGCATAGCTCATGCCGTCGGGCAAGACGATGCGGCCGTCGCGCACCTGCATCCGTTGCATCAGGCCCTCGGCGCTGCAGCCACCGTAATCATGGCCGGCGGGCAAAATGGCGCGCAGTTTGGCGTCGTCGGGTCCGGGCAGGTCGTTCGGGGCGTCCTCGCCGACGAAGAAATTCACGTCGGCGACGGTTTGACCGCGCTGGAGCAGGAACTGGCAGCGGGCGATATAGCGCAGCCACGGCGGACCGGCGACCTTGAGCCAGCCGTTGGTGCGCTCGAAGTGCGAGCCGTACATGAGCAGCGTGAGACCCGGGATCCGGTCGGGCCAGGGCTGGTGCACGGAGGTGTGCAAGATAAACTGGTTGATGCCGGTCGCGAAATAGTGGTCGCCGAAGGCCTTCAGGGTGGCGGGGGATTCCTGCCAGTTGCATTCCTCGGGCGAACTCGTGAACGACTCGGCCGCGACGATGCGCTGGCCGTAGAGCTGGGCCGAGGCGGCGGCCTGCTTGGCGTCACTGGAGTCATGCAGCCGGCCGAGCCAGAACTCGCCCATGGGGACGTCCACGCGGCCCTTGGTGGCGAAGGCGTCAACGACAGTCGGCCCGGCATGGCCGGGGGCCTCGGCGTAGAGTTTCAGGCCGGAGTGTCGCGCGAGTGCCGCGAAGGTGCCGTAGTGGTTTTCGACGACCAGCTCCGAGATCGTGCGGCGCACGTCGAAAAGGAAACGGGTGCTGAGTTTGGCGTCGCCGACGATACGGCCGGTCATCACCGCCAGCCAGGGCCGCGGATCGTAGCCGCGACGCTGTTGGAATTCCTCCGCTAACCGGGGGGTCCAGTTCTGCGTGAACATCTCCCAGCTATCCATGAGCAGGTTGTTCAACACCGGACCGGCGAGTGGGCCGGCGGCGGCGATGATGCGGGCGGGGCCGTCGGCGAAAAATTGCGCCACGGCGGCACGGTCGAGTTTGTCCACCTCGAGCCCGCCGGAGCCGGCCATGGAACCGCTGCGGTTCTTGAGGCCCATGGGGGCGTGGCCGAGTCGGAGGATGGTCCAATCGCCGGGCGGCACGTCCCAGGCGAGCGTGCCGTCGGGCCGCAGGCGGTCGGTCAGGTCGAGCACGCGGTCGAGCTTGATCGCGGCGGCCGGGGAGACCGGGACAGGTTCGGCCGCCGGCACGAGGGCGGGCACGACGGCGGCCTGGGTTTCCCAGTGGTCGAGGCGGGCGCGGGGACTCAGGCGCAGTTCGGCAGGTTGAAATTGCCGGGCGAAATACATCGCGGAGGTGAAGACGAAACGGAAGAACCGGGCGCGGGTTTCCGGCAGCGCGGTGGTGCAGGGGGCGAAGCGGTCCCAGAGCGTGATGCGGGCCAGTGGTTGCACCGTGCGCCAGGCCGTGCCGTCGTCGCTGCACTGCAGTTCGCCGTCGCGCGGCCAGCTGCTTCCGGTGCAGGCGACGAGGGCGGAACGCACGGTGATGGGCGCGGCGAATTCATACGCGACCCAGGCCGGTTGAGCCGGCGTGGGATTGGGCAGCGTGACGGCGGTGTCGCCGTTGCGATCGCACAGGTTGGCGGGATCGGCGACGGGTGCGCTCGTGGTGATGCGGAGCGGGACCGGATCGGCGTCCGCCTCGGCCGACGGCGTGGGGAAGGCGATGACGGCGATGTCGCGATAATGGTCGGCGAGGTTGGCGGGTTCGGCGCCGAAGAAGGTTTTCGGCGGCGTGGGCGAGTCGGGGGGGGTCAGGAAGCCGTAGCGCACCGCCGGTCGCGGCACGGAGCCGGTGAATTCTGCGCCGCCGGTGACACGCGTCTCGCTCCAGACGACGTGCTGCATGCCCTGGTCGGGGGTGACGCCGGGTCCGCCCGAGACGCTGCAGCCGGCGTTGTTGAGGAAACCGACGTCGAGTCCCAGCCGTTGCGCCTCGGTGGCGGTGTGGCGGATGAGGTCGAACCACTCGGGCGAGAGGTAGGCGGCCGACGGCGTGATGAACCGCTCGGTGTCCTCGTTGCGCAGGGCGGCGTAGAAGATCTGCACCCCGCCGATACCCGCGTGGGACATCGCCTCAAGGTCGGCGGTGATGCCCTCACTGGTGACGGCCTCATTCATCCAGTGCCACCAGGTCTTGGGACGTGCGTCCAGGGGAGGCTGGCGGAAGCCGTCTGCGAGCGGGTCGGGCGCAGTGGCGTTCAGCCCGGCGCAACCGAGTAAAAGAAAGAGCATAAAAATCGGGCGCATCGGAAGATCGGGTGGCTACGAGCGTGAGCGAGTGGATCGGAGATTAGGGGCTCATGTAGGGGCGCAGCTTGACTGCGTCCTGCTTGGTGCCCACCGGCCGCGGCTGCGGAAATGGGCGCACACAAGGTGCGCCCCTACATTTCAATCCATCGCCTGCAAGCAGGCTCCTACCTTGATGACCGATCATTTTCGTGGGTTAGGCTGAGCTTCACCACGATCCGCAGGGTACCCTGCTGGCCACGCTGGCGGAGCGTGAGGCGGGGCTGGGTCTCGGCTTGGTTCCACGCGTACTGGATGTGCTCGGGACGCTCCTCGTCGGTGGCGCGGCGGCGGGGATCCATGAGCGGCAGTTGCTCGACCACGGCCTCGGTGTCGGCGGGCACCTCAAACTCGGCCCGCGCGCGCCGGCCCTGGATGATGACGTGCCGGCCCTCCAGGCGGATGGGCAGGCGGGTGGTCCAGTGGAAGATGGCGCCTTCGCCTTTTTCGACCGCCCAATCGTCGGTGATGATGAATTCGCCCGGGGTCGGTGAATCCCATGTGCGCTGCCACTGGCTGAACCAGCCCTCCCAGCCGGGGCTGGCGTCGATCGTGGCCTTGAAACTGACGGCGTCGCCCATGCCGTGCGGCTTGGCGTCGGCGGGAATCGGGTTCTGCGGCTTGGGCCGCTCGGTCTCGCTCCACGGGGTGAGCATGTTGTGCCGCTGGCACTGCTTGAGCAGGTCGGTGACGGGGTTGGCGTAATCCATCACGCCGAAGTCGAAGGCGAAGCTGTCGCCGGCGCACTCGAGGATGAAGCTGCCCTTGTCCTCGTGCTGGTGGTCGCCGCCGGCGCGGTTGCCGATGATGACCAGCTTCACCAGTTCGGAGCCGAGCCGGCGCACCGATGCCATCATGCCCGTGTCCTTCATCTCGAGGAACGGGGCGAGGTCCGGCCCTGTGGCCGGAATCTCGTGGTCGAGTCGCAGCGCCAGCAGCATGGGGGCAAACCCCACGCGCCGGAGGGATTTCCGGTAAATCGTAACCCAGTGCGACTGCGGCATGAGCCAGGCGAGAAATGCGAGCGCCTCGCCGAAGGGGAAGCAGGCGTCGGCGGTGAGGACCATGTCCTGGCCGTCATCGGTCGAATACAGCATCTCGGCGAGCCGGTCGGTGCGCAGGAGGGCGGCGGGGATCAGGTCGCGGACATTGACGCCGCGGGCGCGGCCGTAGAGCTGGGCGGAAAGCACCGTCTGGCGCGCCACGTAGGTGAAATAAGTGGCGCCCTCGATGTAGCCGCCGTCGGGCAGCAGCATCTTGGAGAGGTTTTCCAGCAGGTTGTCCCAAGCGAGGTCGGTGTGCGGGGCGACACGGGAGGGCGGCCGCGGATAATTCGCGCAGCGCATCGGCATGTGCTGCTCGAGGAGCAGCAGGCCGTAGATGCGCCCCGGGGTCAGCCAGGCGACCTGGTTGCCGTAGTACATGTATTCCCACCACCAGGTGCCGTGGCACATGGCGCCGTGCGCCTCACCGGCGATGCGCCGCAGGATCAGGTCGCGGCCGAGCGGGGTGAACCATTCGCCGCAGAGATCGAGGATGACGGCGCATTCCCAGGTGGCGACCGACTGCAGGCCGCCGCGCTGGTCCCAGCTGCTGCCGCGCATGAAGGCAAAGAAGACGCCCTCCCAGCGGTCGCAGTGCACCAGACTCAGGGCGAAACGCGCGGCCAACCGGCAGAGGTGCTTGTCGCGGAAGAAGACGCCGGCCTGGGCGGCGTAGGGGCCCGGCAGCGTGATCAGGTTGTTCATCTCCCGCTCGCGGCGGAAGCCCTTGAAGTTCCAGAAATTGATGTTCTCGCCGATCAGGCTCTCGGGCCGGCAGCCCTTGGCCACCTCGGCGGCGAGACGCAGGCCGCGGACCGCCTCGTCGTCGGGCAGGTTGCGGCGCACGGCGTCGAGTTCCTCGGCGTTGATCATCAGTCCGTAGGTGGGCCGGAAGGTCGGCTCGAAATCCGGGGGCTGCAGATACTGGTCCCAGACCTCGTCGTAGCCTTCCCATTGCGCGAGATGGAAGGGCAGGCGGGTGGTGCTTTGCAGGCCGAACCACAGCAGCCAGCCCGAGCCCGAGGAGGCGTGCGGGTTCCGGATTTCCACCGTCACGGACAGGATCCGCCTGGCGCCGTCGAGCGGCAGCCATTCCTCATGGCGGGTCGGTCCGCACGGCGTGCCGGTGCGTGCGCGCGGACCGGCGTCGGTTTCGGCGGCGAGGGAGATTGTGCTGTCCTCGGGCAGGTTGATCGCGACGATCAGCCGGTCGTAGGTCGCGCAATTGAGTGCGGGGAACGTCTTGCGCATCCGCAGCACCAGGCCGTCGGCGGCGGGGCGCTCCCAGTTGATGATGACAAAGGCCCAGCTCTGGATGAGCCGGTGGCCCTGGGCGCCCGGGGCATCGACCGTCCAGGTGGGCAGCTCATTGAGCCGTTCATCGAAGAACGGGGCGAATACGGCCTCGGCACTGTTGATCGGAGTAAGGCGCATGGGGCTGGCAGAGGTGACGACGCAGGCATGCTTCTCACGACCGGCGGTGCATGGCAACCCGGCAGCCGCGGGGCTTCGTTCTACGTGTAGTTTGCCAACGGCGGCGGGGACAGATCATGGGCTCGGTGTAGGGGCGCAGCCTGACTGCGCCCGTTTGGCGTCCAACGGCCGGCGGGGTGAAAACGGGCGCACACGAGGTGCGCCACTACATTGCGATCCTACTCGCCATATCACGGCGTTTTTCTGTGCGCATCTGTGGTTCAGCTGCATGAGTCTGGCTCAGCGTCAGAATCCAATCGTTCTCGTTCTCTTTATCGTTCTCGTTTTCGTAGGATCAATTACCACGCGCACGATTGCGACCGAGGGCGGTCACGCTCCCAGGCGGGGTTAGGACCTGTCCTCTGTAGGCTCGGCGAAGGAGGAGACCCCGCCGCCATTATCACTTGGAACTGCACTTAGGTCTGCGCGGGGGACTTCAGGGCAAAGCGGACAGTGGTGCGGAGTTGGCCCGATCTGCCTGACTGGCTCAGCGTAAGCCGCGGCTGCGTCTCGGCGTGGGCCCAGCCGAATTGGGCGGTGTCGCGGCGGGCTTGCTCGGCTTCGGTGCGGCGTGGGTCCTGCAATGGGAGATAATCAAGCTGGGCCTCGACGCCGGCGGGGAAGGTGAGTTCGGCGGTGGCGCGGCGACCCTCGATGAGGACGCGGTTGCCGTCGATGCGCATGGGGAGGCGGGTGGTCCAGTGGAAGACGGCGCCACGGCCCTTCTCGACAGTCCAGTCGTCGGTGATGATGACGGTGTCGGGGGTCGGCGAATCCCAGGTGCGATCCCACTTGGTGAACCAGCCCTCCCAGCCGGCGCGGAGGTCCATGGTGGCGTGGAACCGGGTCTCGTCGCCGGAGCCGTGGGGCTTGATGTCGGCGAAGATGGGATTCTGGGGCTTGGGCCGCTCGTCGTCGCTCCAAGGCGTGAGCATGTTATGCCGCTGGGCCTGCTTGAGCTGGTCGGTGATAGGATTGGCGTAATCGACGACGCCAAAATCGAAGGCGAAGCTGTCGCCGGCGCACTCGAGGATGAAATTGCCCTTGTCCTCGTGCTGGTGGTCGCCGCCGGACTTGTTGCCGTTGACGAAGAGTTTCACGAGTTCCGGGCCGAGGCGGCGGACGGAGCACATCATGCCGGTGTCGGGCATCTCGAGGAACGGCGCGAGGGCCGGGCCCTCGGCGGGTACCTCCCGGGCGAGGCGCAGGGCGAGGAGGAACGGCGCGGAGCCGGCGCGCTTCAGCTGCTTGCGGAGGATGGTGACCCAGTGCGACTGCGGCAGCAGCCAGGCGAGGAAGGCGACGCCTTCGTTGACGGCCATGACGGCGTCACCCGTGAGGATCATCTCCTGGCCGTCATCGGTGGAGTAAAGCATCTCGGCGAGGCGGCCGGTCTTCAGCAGGGCAGGCGCCACGAAGCCGCGCGGATCCTGGCCGCGGCCGCGGGCGTAGAGCTGCGCGCTGAGGATCGCCTGGCGGGCGGTCCACGTGAAATAGGTCGCACCCTCGAGATAACCGCCATCGGGCAGCAACGCGTTGCCGATGTTTTCCGAGACATTGGCCCAGGCGAGGTCGGTGTGGGGCGCGACACGCGAGGCGGGTTTCGGGAAATGACCGAGGCTGACGGGCATGTGCTGCTCGAGCACGAGCAGGCTGTAGATGCGTGCAGGAGAGATCCACGCCATCTGGTTGGTGTAGTACATGTATTCCCACCACCACGAAGCGTGGCACATCGCGCCGTGCGCCTCGGTGGCGAGGCGGCGCAAAATGAGTTCGCGGCCTAGCGGCGTGAACCACTCACCGCAGAGGTCGAGGATCATGGCGCAGTCCCAGGCACCGATGGACTGCACGAAGCCGCGCTGGTCCCAGGTGGAGCCGCGCATGTGGGCGAAGAAGATGTCCTCCCAATGGTCGCAGTGCACCATGCTGATCGCGAAGCGGGCGGCGAGGCGGCAGAGTTCCCGGTCCTGCCAGAGCACACCGGCCTGGGCGGCGTTCGCGCCGTGGATGGAGAGCATCTTGCCGATGTCGCGCTCGCGGCGGAAGACGTTGGCGCTCCAGAAATTCATGTTCTCGCCGATCATCGCCTCGGGGTTCTGATTGCGGGCGCGTTCGGCGACCAGGCGGAGTTCGCGGGTGACCGGGGTGGAGGCGAACTCATCGCGCACCGCGGATAGTTCCTCGCGATTGATGAAGATGCCGTAAGAAGGCTCGAACTTGGGCGCATAATCCGCGGGCTGCAGATACTTGTCCCACATGTCGTCGTAGCC
>JBIJDP010000065.1:0-8308 GCA_044344065.1 Opitutaceae bacterium | reverse complement strand
CGATGAAGCGCCGCTGCGTTGCCCTCGTGACGGACATGAACCAGCCGCTCGGCGACACCGTCGGCACCTCGCTGGAGGTCAAGGAAGCCATTGCCCTCCTCAAGGGCGAGGGTCCCGAGGACATGAAGGAGCTCGTGCTCAAGCTCGGCATGGAAATCGTGCGCCTGGCCGGCGTCGCGGGTTCCACCCTTTCGGCCAAGCAGACTGTGCAGCGTCATCTGACCGACGGTTCCGCGCTCCAGAAGTTCAAGGACCTCGTCAAGGCGCAGGGCGGCGACACCCTCTTCATCGACCATCCGGAAAAATTCCCGGCGGCCCGTCACATCCGCAAGCTGCCCGCGCCGAAGCGCGGCTATGTGCACACCATCAATGCCGCTTTCATCGCGCAGGGCGTGTCGATACTCGGCGCCGGCAAGGATTCGCACGGCCGGATCGACCACGCCGTGGGCGTCTCCGAGATCAAGAAGGTCGGCACGCAGGTGAAGCAGGGCGAGCCGCTGATGATGATCCATTACAACGACGAGTCGAAGCTCGAGCAGGCGTTGAACCTCTTCAAGGACGCCTACCGTCTCGCCCCGAAGCGCCCGACGCCCCCGCCGCTCATCGTCGAGCGCGTGGCCTGAGCGCAGGTCACTGTTTTTTTGCAAAAGCCCCGGCCGTTGCGCCGGGGCTTTTTTGTGGCAGCACGTGCGCGCCCCGGATCAGAGCCGCTGAAAACGGTACTTGGCCCAGGCCCACAACCAGCCGGGCGGATCGCGAAACATGGAGACTTTCTTGCCCTCCTTGAAGGAGCGGGAGACGTAGCGCACGGGGATCTCGATCGGAATATGACCGGTGCGGACCAGCTTGATCAGCAGCTCCCAATCGAAGTCGAAACGGTTGCTCTCGAAGGATAGGCCGGCGAGACATTCGCGTCGGAAGACTTTGTACATCGTGAATGGGTCGCGCAGCGCCAGTCCCAGCGACACGTCGACCAGCGCGGTGAAGAACCAGTGCCCTGCATTCAGGGCGAAGGCGTGGAAGACCTGTTCGTCGAACTGGCGGATGAACCAGCGTTTGCCGCCATGGCGCGACCCGAGGACGAAGCTGTGCGTGCCCGCCTGCAGGGGGGCGAGCAGGGCTTCATAGTCGCCAAGGTTGTATTCCAGGTCGGCATCCTGGATCAAAACCACATCGCCGGTAATGTGCCTGAAGCCATGGCGGACCGCGTGGCCCTTGCCCCGGGCCCGCTCCTCTAGCACGACCTTCACATGGGGAAGATGCGCATAGCCGAGCACGATCTCGCGGCTGCCATCGGTTGAATTGCTCTCCACGATGATGATCTCGATCTCCCAGCCGTCGATCCGCTTGGCGGTGATGGCATCGAGGGCGGCCCGCGCCGTGCCCCGTTCATTGAAAACCGGGACGACAACGGACAGCTTGGGGATGGCAGGCAGCGCGGGCAGGGCCGGTCGGGGGTGTTTCATGCGGGACCTTCCGCGTTGCGGGTGCGCGCAAGCCGCCACAAACCGGCGGCGGCCAGCAACAGGCTGGCCCCGCTCAGCCAGAGCGAGAGGGTAAAATGCTCCGGCCAGTAAGCATAGCTGATCCGGTAGGTGCCCGCGGCCGGCAGCCAGATGCCCCGGAAAGCATGATTAACGCGGAAGTAAGGCTGAGGCTGGCCGTTGACTGTGACACGGAAATCGTCCGCGTAATAGGTTTCGGTCAGCACGGCCACGCCCGGACCGGACGCGGTGACGGTGAAGGCCGTGCCGTTGGGGGTGAGCCGGTACTCGCGGGCCGGCGTGACGGTCTCGCCGATGCCGACGGGCCAACCGGCCAGCGCAGGTTCATTGGCCGGGATGGCGGCGAAAGGCCGGCCGTCGCCGGACCGGACCAGCGCGGCAAATTCGTCCGGCGTGGTGCAGGCGCGCAGGCGGTCGGTGAAGAAGGCCCGGGGCCACGCGGCCGGCCGGGCGTAAAGCTCGAGGTCCTGGCGGTCGATCAGGTCGATGCCGGGAATGAGCAACGGTGGTTCGCGGCGGGTGCCGAGGTAATGGGTGACATTCAACACATCGTGGGCGGGGAAAAGCCGGGCGGCATCGGACTCCCGGTTGAGTGCGTCCCAGATCCAGACCCGTTCGAGTCCGAAGGCCTGCGCGAATTCCTGGTAATACTGGCTCCGGACCGCATCGACGCCGTAAAGGCCTTCCCAGCGCAGGGCGGTATTGTAGGAAGGGAAAAGGTTGTTGCCCCAACCGACCACGCGGCCGGGCTCGGTGCGCAGCCGGTCCAGGGAGGAAGCCGTCGCCGATGGGGCGTGCAGGTCGGCGCGCTTTCCCGGCGAAAAGGCATAGCGGGAGAGCTCGGTCTCAGCGAAGAGCGTGTGCCGCCAGAGCAGCAGCGGCAGGCCGATCAGCATGGCGACCCAAAGCAGGCCGGGTCGGCGGGTGTCCGCCCAGCGCGGGCCAAGCAGCAAGGCCAGCAGACCGAGCAGCGAGGCGATCACGTAGGCGGTGAAAAACTGGCTTTTGGGAAACTGGGTGGATGTGGCGAAGTACAGCGCCAGCAGGATGGCGAGCGCGACCGTGAGGCGGACGCCGCCGTTCCACCAGCCGGCCTCACGCAGCCGCGGCAGGGCGGCGGCGAAGCCGCAGCCGGCCAGCATGGCACCCAGCGGCAGCAGCACGCTGGAGAAGGTGTTGCCCAGGTGCCCGATGTTATTGATGAACGGAATTTTCAGGATGAACGGGATGGGGATGATCGCGAAGGCGAGGCACAGCGGAGGCACCGCCGCGAGGGCGAGGGCGGTTCCCGCTCGCTCCCTGAGCCACCGGCCCGGATGGGTGAGCCACCAGAGGATGCCGGACATCAGGAAAAAATTCAGCGAGGGGGCGAGGATGTTTTCATCCTTCACCGTCTGCCGATAGAACATGTCGTCAAAGAAGCCGATGGCATGCGAAAGGGTGAGCGCATAGGCGTGCGGCTGGTCGTAGCTGGTGAAGGAGTGCTTCCATGTGGTCAGGAACGTCAGCCAGACCGGCGTGCTGATCAGGAGAAACGCCGCGCCGGCCGCACTGGCGAGGCCGAGCAGGCGCCACCGCCGGCCGGCGGTATCAGGCAGCAGGGCCAGGAGCGCGAGGCCGGCCAGGTCCATTCCCGCCATCATCATGTATGCTTCCTTGACCGTGCCACTGGTCAGGACGAGCCAGTGCGCGGCCATCAGGCCGAGCAGGCCGAACGCCTGCGGGCGCGGGTTCGGGGCCTGCAGGAATACGATCCACGCCAGCAGCAGCAGCCCGGCATAGCACACGCTGAAGTTGGAGGGATGGATGATGCGGTAGGTATAGAAACCGATGAACGCGCACGAGAGCGTGACCAGCAGGGCGGCGCCGAGGTGGCGGGTGAGGCGCCAGACGCAGACCCCGAGGGCGAAGGCGAAGAGCCAGCGCGCCAGCAGGAAGCGGGCATCCCACGACCAGGCGGCACTGTCCGTCGCGATGGTGAGAAAGTTGAACGGATCGCCAAACATGGACTGTCCTTGGCCGAGGAGCGGCTCGCCGCAGAGGGAGAAACGGTTCCACAGCGGCCATTCGCCGTGGCTGAGCGCGTCCCGCTGCACCATCGGATAATAGAGGTGCTGGAAGAGGAGCGCCCCGGTGTCCGACGCCATGGTATTGGCAAACTGCGTGCTGGTGTCCCGGGGCAGGGTGGGCAGGTCGCCGTACAGCATCAGCGACCCGTTGGCCGGGGAGACGTAGCTGCGGCCCTGGAACAGCACCGGGTGGGAATGGATGGCGACGGCGAGGGCTCCGGTGAGGGCGAGGGCGGTGAGCGGACGGGCGGCCAGGATGGCGGCCAGGCGAAGGGCGATGGCCTGGAGCCGGCGGGCCACGAGGGGCAGGCTGACCAGGGCGCCGAGGGCGAGCACGGTGAGGAAGGTCCGGCCGGCGAGCTGCCAGCGCACGGCGAGCGCTGGCTGCAGGACCAAGGGCGGATTCAACCGCAGGCTGAGCACAGGGTCGGAGGCGCCCTGCGAGGCCTCGAGCTCAAGCGTGTCGCCGCGGATGAGATGGCGGGCGATCTGCTGCTCGGGGACGAAGTCGGCGGGCGAAAATTCGCGCACGACCCGGCCCTTGTGATCGACGATGCGCGCGTCGGTGAGGGTGAATTTCCCCATGCCATCCACGGGATCAAAGCGAAGCGCCCGCATCGGTCCCATCGGCATCATATAGCGATAGACCACCGGCTTCGGCTCGACCCGGAGCGGCTGGCGCGAGGAGTCGGTCTCATTATAGCCGTTGCCGATGTCCCAGAAGAGCTGGGTGGAGCCGATCGCCGAGGAAGTGAGGGTGACGTCGAAGAAAAAATACTCGCGATGGGGGTTCGTGTTGAGGAACTGCGGCAAGGCCGCCGCCACTGCCAGGAGGACGGCGAGGCCGAGGGACCGGAGGTCGAACCAAGACCGCATCATGCGGAACCGGCCGTGCGTTTTTTCCAGGCTTCGACGATCTGGCGGATCGTTTCCTCGAGGCTGACGGAGATGTCCCATGCCGGGTAATGGGCGCGCATCTTCCGCAGGTCGGAATAATAGCAGATGTGGTCACCGATCCGGTTCTGGTCGACGTAGGTGTGGATCTGCGGTTTGCCGGTGAATTTTTCCGTGAGGGCGAAGGCCTCGAGGATCGAGCAGGAGTTGGCCTTGCCGCCGCCGAGATTGTAGACCTCGCCGGCACGGGGGGCGTTGACGAAGGCCGCCATGAAACGGGCGACGTCGCGGGAGTGGATGTTGTCGCGGACCTGTTTGCCCTTGTAGCCAAAGACCTTGTATTCGCGCCCCTCGAGGTTGCATTTCACGAGGTAGGAAAGGAACCCGTGGAGTTCCACGCCGGTGTGATTGGGGCCGGTGAGGCAGCCGCCGCGCAGGGCGCAGGTCGGCAGGTTGAAGTAGCGGCCGTATTCCTGCACCATCACATCGGCCGCCACCTTGGAGGCGCCGAAGAGCGAATGCTTGGACTGGTCGATGGTGAAGGTTTCCGGAATGCCGTGGGCGTAGGCGGGGTCGGCGTAGTCCCAACGGGTGGCGAGCTCGGTCAGCCTGATGGTGTTGGGGGCGTCACCGTACACCTTGTTCGTGCTCATGTGCACAAAAGGGGATTCGGGGCAGGCCTGGCGGGCGGCCTCCAGGAGGTTGAGCGTGCCCACGGCATTGGTGTCGAAATCGTCGAAGGGAATCGCAGCGGCCCGGTCGTGCGACGGCTGGGCGGCGGTGTGCACGATGACCGAGGGGCGGAGTTTTTTGACCAGGGCGAGGGCGCCGGCCCGGTCGCGGATGTCCAACTCGTGGTGTTCAAACCCCGGGAGCTCGCGCGCGAGCCGCTGCTGGTTCCAACGCGTGTCGCCCTGCGGACCGAAGAAGACCGCCCGCTGGTTGTTGTCGATGCCATGCACCTTGTAGCCCTGCGCGGCGAAATAAACACAAACCTCCGAACCGATGAGGCCGGAAGATCCGGTGACGAGAATGGTCTTGGTCATGGGAGTGATTTAAGCGGTCAGACAGACAGGGCGGGGGCCCGCTTTCCAGCCTATAGCTGCAATGCAATCGTGATATAAAACCTTTTCCACCCGGCGTTAGCTTTGTCAGTTGGAGGCACGGTTCAGACTGCGCCGGTTGCTCCACCAGGCGACGCCGGCACCCAGGGCCGAGATCAGGCTCAGGACGCCAAGCGAGGTGTGCAGCGGACGAAGTTGCTCACGTTGCATGCGCCGGGACAGGGTCGTGGCGAGATCCGCATTTTGGGTCGCGATCGGAGGGGAAGCCGCCACCCAGGCCTCCGTCCCGGTGCGGCCGTCATAGAGGACAAGCCGGGCCATTTTCCCGGCGTAGTCACGGACATCGGCGGTCCAGAAGCCGATCGCTTGCGGATTGGGTCCCATGCACTCGACCTCGGTGATGAATTGGCCGTCCGCTTCCTCGATGCGAAGGCGCAATCCATTGCCGTTGGCAACGGGCCAGCCGGCGTGAGGCACGACAATCCAAGGGGTATAAACGGGGAAGGCCCGGCCAACGGCGGTGCAGGTCAGGGCGGTTCCCTCCGGATGGGTTCCGGTAAACAGGGCGCGCAATTCCGGCGGGTCAATCAGGGCGGCGCCGATCAGGCGGTCAGGCTCGTAAACCTGGGACCCCGCCGTGATCTGCACGTCGAGTGGTCCCACGTTTCCCGGTGGCAAAAGCAGCAGACGCCAGCGGGTCGACGGATTGAAGGTGAATGGGTCCGGCCAATAAAACAGCAGGGCTGCGGCCGCCAGGGCGGTGGCCAGCGCAATCCAGGGCAGGCCCGGAGTTGTCTGAAAGTCGAGTTCCGCCAGCGGGGCACGGCCAGTTGCAGTGCGGACGGACCAGACCATGCCGCCGAGCAGCATTATGCCGGCAGCCAAGCCCAGGGGCAGGGCACGGGCCTGCAAGGCCCGCACCAGTCTGCCGGCAGTATCGGGCGGGTTGGCCGGATTGACCGAGGCGGGTAGAAGGGCGCGGAAACGCGGATCGTCGAGGAGCGACGTGACCTGGTCGACGACCTGATAAAGCACCCAGCGCGTTCCCTGCAATTCAAGCAGGCTGCGGTCCTGCCTTTGCAAATAGGCCTGCACCGCCTCGCGGCGGATCTTGGCATTGGAGACCGCGTACATGTGGAAATACCGCGTGTGTCCGCCGGTGGACAGATTCCACCAGCCGGCCATGACCACTCCGGTCCAGCCTAGGGCGCAGGCGACCGCCACCGGGCGCCAGCGGAATGCGCCGGCCAGTCGCACGAAGGCGAGGGCGTTGGCGAGCACGAGGAGGTTGAGCAGTTCGCCGTAGCGGGAAACATAACCGCTGTAGTCGGCGCTGCGGGCGTAGGCTAGAGCCGCCGCCTGGCCGGCGCCCCACAGGCCGAGTGCCAGCACGGTACGGTCAAAGGCGGAGGCCGGTACGCGTCCACGCAACTGCAGCGCAAAGACCAGCAGCGGCAGGTTGAGCACGGCAAATGCCCCTGGCCATCCCGCGGGCCAGCCCAGGAAGTCGAGAAAGGCGTTGAGGAAATGCAGTGGTGAACCGGCCGTTTGCGCGAAGGCCCCCTGCGGAGTCGCGGTCGCACGAATAACGAGGATGATGGCGAGGCCGGTGGCGGCGATGCCTGCGGGCACGACCAGTTGCCGGCGCGGTCCGCGGGCGCGGGTCCAGAGCCACGTCAGGACTATCGCCAGCGGTGCGATCCACAGGCTGGCGAGGGTGAACAGCCCGGCCAAACCGGCGGCCTGGGCCCACCACCAATTGTGGCTGCCGCAGTCATGGGCGAACGAACCCCGCACGTGGAGGAAGAGAAAAATCAGGGCGAAGGGGAACTGGGATTGAAATCCCCACGTGATGTTTTCCCAGGCATGCGGCAGCGATGAACCCAGCACGAGGAGCAGGGTGAAGCCGATGGCTTCCGCCGTTCGCAGATGCCGGATGACCCAATCCACCAACAGCAACACGAACCCGGCGTACAGGGCGGCATTGACCGTGGTCTGCAGGAACGGGTCCCAGCGTCCGGAGACCATGACTTCCAGCCACGAGAGCAACCGGCTCCACATCGGGACATGTTCAAAGTGCGGCGCAAAAAACGCCCATGGGCCGAGGGTGCCGTTGATCCAGGGCGACAGGATATCCGCCGCCTCGATCTTCCACTGGTCGTTAAGGGCAACGTCGCCGGTGTACTGGTGGATTTCGCGGAGCCGGGCGCAGAAGACCAGCGCGGCCGCCCCGACCGCCCAGAGGCGCGCTGGCAGTGAGGGGCGGGGGTGCATCAAGCGGAACCGGAAATGGCGTTCAGTAGACGTTCAAGCCCGTCCACGCGGTCCAGTCCCAGGCAAAATTGCCCTGGGCCCCGGGGTTGATGGACAATCGCAGGTAGCCGCCCTCGCGGGTGGCGGGGAGGTTCACCCGGAAATACTGCAAGCCGCGGTCGTTCATGCGGTGGGCGGGATCAAGGGCTCGCTCCATCAGCAGGATCTCCTCGGTGCCGAGCACCCACGTGACGTAGAAGACCGCGCCATCCGTGCTGTTGCCACCCGTGTACGCCGTGGGCAAAATGCCGAAGGCGCCGCTGCACTGGGTTGCGCCCCGCGGCACGTCCAGGGTCAGTTCGCTGGGCGCATGGAAAACCATCACCGGCCGGCCGTCGATCTCGCCCTCGGAGAGGGAGGCCTTGGCCTGGTAGGTCGTGGGCGTGACATCGAACATCTTGAACAGCTGCTTGTCGGCCTGCCGGAAAAATTCCCGGCCGGCCGTCGAGTGCGGCAGGGCTGA
>JBIJDP010000064.1:0-8329 GCA_044344065.1 Opitutaceae bacterium | reverse complement strand
GCTCGATCTGTTTCAGTTGTACAAAACTCTCACGTACCAGTGCCGGCTGAAGACCGGCACTACGTCAAACCAGTAAGGCAGGTCTTTGACCTGCCTTCGTGCACCGCACCGCGAATGCAGCGTCCCAAGGCGGGTCGCACTTGTCGTCCGTAGGCCCGGCGAAGGAGGAGAACCGCCCTACTTGGTTCTCATCGCCGCCATCTCCGCCGCGTACGCCGGATCGGCCGCGAGATTGCGCAATTCCAACGGATCCCGCTCCAGGTCGAAATACAGCCACGGCGTGTCGTCGGCATTGAGCACGAGCTTGCGCGCCGGCGAACGCAGCCCGTGCCACACACGATCACACTGCTGCGGCAAGCGCACCACGCTCGGCATCGAAATCGCCGCCGCTCGACGCGGACACCGCCACGCCCGCCCATCCGCCCACGCCAGCGACATGGCCGGTAGATCCAGAAGTGACACCGCCGACTCATCGCGGCGCGGCGTCTCCGTGGGATGACGCACCAGCAACGGTACGCGCACACTCTCCTCGTGCGGCCAGCCTTTGCGGAACAACCCGTGTGCCCCGTGCATGTCGCCGTGCACACTCGTGAAAACCACGACCGTATCCTCGTGCCGCACTTCGGCGAGCAACCGCCCGATGGCCCGGTCCGTCGCCTCGATGTGCGCGTAATAACCCGCCAGTTCGCGCTGCGCCTGGGCCGCGGCCGCCTCTGGTACGTTTGCCCGCAAGGTCACCGTCCGCCGTTCCACCCCCGCCGCCGGCGCCTCATACGGCGGATGCGGCGCCTCCAGGCTCACGACGCAGAACCAGCTTTCCGGTTTCCGGTTTCCGATTTCCGCCATCCATTCCGCTGCCCGCCCGCAAACGACATCGCTCTGGTATCCAGTCATGCGCACCGGCTGCGGCAACCGCGTGCCGTGCAGCCAGGGATCGTTGAGCAGGAAACCGCCTTCGAATCCTTCCCAGAAGCCGAATCCGCCCCGCCGCTCCGGCGGCACCACCGTCCGGGCATGCGCCTCGCCGACCAGCGGCGCCGAGGAATCGCGCGGCGCGAGGTGCCACTTGCCGAAAAATGCCGTCGCGCATCCCCGTTCATTCAATGCATGCGCAATCGTCCGCGCGCCGGCCGGCAGCGGGTCAAAGTAATCGCGCACCCCGTTCTGCGGCGAAGGCACGCCGGTCAGCATGGCCGCCCGGGCAAACGGGCCGAAGGGATGAGGCGTCACCGCCTGCGCATGGTTCACCCCCTGCGCCGCGAGCCGGTCCAGGCTTGGCGTCCGCGCATTTGCCTCCCCGGCATACCCGCACGCCTGCGCCCGCCATTGCGTGGTCACGATCCATAAAATATTCGGCTTCCGGTCCGGCATGGGTCTGTTACGACCCTCCGGCAATCCACCCCAGATGACAACCCCGGACCTGCCCCTGCCGCGCGCCGCATTCATCCTGCCGCCGGAGCTGTTCATCCGCCACACCGCCGACCGCGGCTTCATCGGCCCCGCGCTCATCAGGCTGCGGGATGGCTCCCTCCTCATGGCCGCGCCGTGGGGCCGGCCCCCGGTGGATTTCCGCCAGCTCAAGGATCCGCTGCCCACCCCCATGATCTATCGCAGCGCCGACCACGGCCGCACCTGGACCGAGGCGGGGCGCTTTGCCATGGCCTGGTCGCTCGACGGCATACCGAACGACGGCGGCATCACCTTTCTGCGCCTGCCGGATGGCCGCATCGCCGCCGTCTTCAATCACAACCGGACCCACGGCGGCGGCATGCCCGCGCTCACGTTCTCCGGCGACGAGGGCCGGACGTGGACCCCGGCCCGGCAGCTGCTGCCGCACGAAGATGTGTTCTACGTCATGAACGACCGCCTCATCCAGTTGCGCACCGGCCGGCTGGTCGTGCCGGTCTCGCACAAGATCGGCCAATGGGAAGGCGACCTCGACGAGAACCTCTGCGTCCTCAGCGACGACGCCGGCGCCACCTGGCGGCTGTCACGCGGCAATCTCAAGCTCAACCACCCCCGCGGCCTGGCCGAGCCCTGTGCCGTGGAACTCGCCGACGGCCGCCTGCTCCTCCTCGCCCGCACCGGCGCGGGCTCGCACCATGCCGCCTATTCCGCCGACGGCGGGGAAACCTGGACCGCCCCGCAACCCACCACCCTCACCGCCGCCTGCTCGCCGCTCACCCTGCACCGCCTGCCGGACGGACGCCTCATTGTCTTCTACAATCATGCCACCCCGCTCGCCGCCGGCGCGTTTTTCCCCCGCAATCCGCTGGTCTACGCTGTGTCCGCCGACGCCGGGGCCACGTGGTCCCCGCCAGTGGTGATCGACGACGAGGGTTTGTCCGGGTTGCACGGCGCAACGCGCCAGCACATCTACCCCGGCGCATGTTTTCTGCCCGAGGGCATCCTCCTCGTGTATTCGACGCACCACGCCAACCCCGAGGGCAGCTTCACGCAACCCGAGGGCGCCTGGCAAATCGGCGGCGGCAAGCGGTGCGTGATTAAGTTTCCGAGGTGATCGAAGTGAGTGGATCGTTGGGCGCGCGACCGCCCTCGGTCGCAACGCATCGGATACGGGTGACACTCATGCGCCGCTTGTTCGACCGACACAGGTGAAAGCGCTTGTCGCTCAACATTCGGGTGAATTGCGACCGATGTCGGTCGCGCTCCCAGCGATTCACTCACACACGCTCGTAGCCTCGCCTACGTCTCCACCATTGGATGTTGAGCGTTGGATGTTGGAAGTTCCGCCACCGCCCGGCGGCGACGGTCATTGCACCTTGAACGGCAGCCGGCGATACCGCGCCGAGAGCTCGTCGAGGATCCGGCCGGCGCCCTGCGCCGTCACGTCCTGGCCGGTGCGGATGCTCCTCGTCGGCAGCACGTTGTTCACGATGACGCAGTAGCTGCCGCTGACCATGATGCCGAGCAGCTCGCCGGTCTGGCTGAAGACGAGATCCCCGCGGGACGGGGCGAACTCGCCGAACAGGCGCGTGACGAGGCGGTTGTCCACGCTCACATAGCCGGGATGCGACGCATCAAGCTTGAAGCTGACGGCGCCATACCCGGTGCCGCCGCCGCTGATGAGCACGGCCTCGGGAAATTTGAACGGCTCCAGCGCCGTCTGGTACACCTTCACGCCCAGTGCCGCCGCCTGCGCGGCGCTCACCGGCAATACCACCACGCGGGGATCGAGCGAGAGGAAGTCGAGCCGCTCCGCCGCCGTGCGGTAGGCCGGCGGACGGCTGAATTCGGCGGTGAGCTTTTCCCAGTCCGCCCCGTTCTCGCTCAGTGAAAACGGCGTGTCGTCAATGTGCAGGAGCGCGTAGATCTGCGCGCCGTCGGTGATGAACACGGTGCGCGCCTCCTTCGTGCGCGTGATCGGCCCGAGGAAGGATTTGCGGAAGGCGGTGAAGTTGGTCTTCACGCGGTTGTTGAGGAAGTCGTTGAACAGCACGTTGGCGTTCACCGGCCGGTTCTCGCGGATCTCGCGCGTGAGGGCGCCGGATTGCTCGGCCAGGTCGCCGACCCCCTGCGCGAGTTGCACCGTGGTGGCCTGCACCTTTTCGCGTTCGGCCCGCTCGGCGGCGGCCTGCTTTTTGAACACTTCCGCGGTCTCCTTGAGCAGTACCTTCTCCTGCTCGGCGACTTTTACAGCCACGCTCAGGCCCTCGATTTTCTGGCGGGCCTCGGCCTGCGACTGCTCGAGTCCGGCAATGGCCTCGGCCTGGCGCTGCGCTTCGGCGCGCTTTTCATCGAGCTCGCGCTGGAGCCGCGCCAGCTGCTCCTTGGTCATGGTCGCGTCCTGCGTGGCGGCGGCGAGCCGCCGGGAGAGGTCCGCCGCCTGCTGCTGCGTGCCGGTCAGCGTGGTGGCCAGCTGTGCGCGCTCGGCCTGCAGCTGCCCGAGGCTCTTTTCGCGCTCGGCGAGGGTGGATTCGGTCGTGGTGAGTTTCTCGGCGAGGGCATCCCGGGTCCCGCGTTCGTCGGCCAGGGCGGTCTGCATCGCGGCGACCAGATCCTGGTCCTTCGTGGCGGCGTTGGCGGACATCTGCGGCACCGGCGGACGGTGTACGGGGGTGGGCTCCGCCTTTTCCCACCGGGTCAGCGCCAGGAGATTGAGCAACAGGAAGTCGCAGATGATGAGGAGCAGCGTCTTGTTCATCGGGCGGCGGTCGCGATCTCGGACTGGCCCTCCAGGATCAGGCGGCACTTGTAGGGACGCACATGGCGGATCTTCACCAGCGCGACACAGGTGATGCCGAAGAGGTTGGAGGAATACGCGGCGAGGAGATTGGGCTCGATGACGCCGAGGACCTGCAGCACGAGGGCGGTGGCGGTGCCGCCGATGCCGACGTAGAGTCCGCCGTCGAAGAGGTTCTCCTCGTTCTCCATGAGCTTGAGCTTCACGAGGGGCGACAGGGTCTGGAGGGCGACCTCGCGGATCTTGGCGAGGCAGACGAGATACATCGCGACCTGGAGCGCGGCGAAAAAGGCGATGGAGAGCAGGGTGGAGGTGTCCATGTTCATGGGGGTGTGATCGGTGGCAGTGGCTAGAGTTGCGGGTGAGTTGACGAGGACCGGCAGCACGAGCCGGGCCTTGAATTCGGAAGGGGGCGCGGCCTTCAGCAGGAAGGGCTCGGTGGCGAGCACCAGCAGGGCGGCGAAAAGGAAGGCCAGCACGCCGCTCTTGACGCGGGGCAGCGAGAGCGCGGCCCGCTCGGCTGGCGGGAAAATCCAGCGGTCCAGTCCGCGAAAGACCAGGTAGACGCCCAGCAGGAAGGCGAGGTACTTGACGGCCAGCGTCACCTGCGGATGCAGCAGTGCGAGGGCCGCCGTGCCGCCAAGGGCGGGACCGGCCTCGCGATTGACGGGCACCTGCCGGAGGAGGAGCAGCCGCACGGCGCCCTGCCCGTGGGTCAGCGCCAGCCGCACGTCGCCGAGCCCGGCGGTGCCGTACTGGATGAGGTAGGCGGCGACGCGGTCGGCCGAGTCCGAGCACAGGGCCGCGGTGTAGATGAGCGCGAGCTGATCCGGGGCGACGCGCGCGAGGTGGGCATATTCACCCACGGTCCGGGCATCCTGGGTGCGGCGCAGCAATTCCCCGAGTTGCACCCAGTTCAGCCGCCGGCCCAGCGAAAGCAGGTCCATGAAGAAGGGTTCGAGTTCGCCCAGCTGCCTCGTGGCCACCGCCGACTCCGCCAGCCCGCGCAACTCCCGCTGCAGCGTCGGCGAGAGATGCTCGCCCTGGTAGAGCAGCGCGGTGAGCAGAATGACGGCCTCGAGCGGCTGGCCGCCCGGCTGCAAGGCCGGCACGAAACGGCCGGTCGCGGTCAGCGGCCGGGTCCGCAGCAGGGCCTGCACGCCGAGCGAACGGGAATTCCCCAGGTAACCGAGCAGGGTGGTGCGCGCCCGGCCGGGCAGGAGAAAATCGAGCACCGGGGTGCTGGCCGCTGGGGCGGCCGGACGGTCGCGCAATTTGAACAGCGGTTCGAGGAACGGATCCCAGCCGCCCCACGCCACGAGTTCCGCCTGGTGCCGGGCCAGGGCCGACACGTCCGCCGCCAGCACCGGGGCTTCCTCCGACCCGATGGTCTGCGCCGCCGCGAGCACCAGCTCGGCGGGCCCGATCTTTTCCGCGGCCACCAATTGCCGGCCCAGATCCGCCACGGTCGGCGTCCCCTTCCCGGCCGCGGCGAGCAGCGCCGGCGGCACCGAGTTCAAATTCACCGGCAGCATCCAGGCCGCCGCCGCCGCGAGGAGCCCCGCCCCCGCGCTGATCAATGCGCGGCGGGACTGCAGCAACGGACGACCGGGGGTATACATCGGATTGGGAGTATTGAATTGCGGGGCGCCGGAGGCAAACCCACGATTGTACGCAACACCGACCGATGTCCCTGCCGATTGTTCACTACAACAGCCCGATATTGCGCAAGAAAGGCGCGAAAATCACCGCGTTTGACGCCAAGCTCACCGCGCTGGCCACCGCCATGATCGAGACCATGCATGAGGCCCACGGCATCGGCCTGGCGGCCCAGCAAGTCGGTCATGCGCTGCAGCTTTGCGTCGTTGACCTGCGTGCCGCCGAGGCGGAATTCGACTGGAACCTCGACGGCGCCAGGCCCCCGCTCGATCTCTTCATGCCCATGATCGTCGTCAACCCGGAGCTTACGGTCGATCCGGCCACCGACGAGTACATCTTCGAGGAAGGCTGCCTCTCCTTCCCCGGCATCCGCGGCGACGTCATCCGCCCCGATGCCATCGCGCTGAAGTTTCAGGATGAGCACGGCACGCCGCATGTGCTCAAGTGCAACGACCTGCTCGCGCGCTGCATCCAGCACGAGTACGACCACCTGCAGGGCACCCTCTTCATCGATCGCATGGAGAAAAAGGTGCGCACCGCCCTGGACAAGGCCGTGAAGGAACTGGCCCAGCAGACGCGAGAGGCCGTCAAGGCCCCATGAGCTCGATCGCGACCCGCACCGGGGACGACGGCACGACCGGCCTGCTCTACGGCCAGCGCGTGCCCAAGGACCACCCCCAGATCGAGGCCGTCGGCACCTTCGACGAGCTCAACGTCGCCCTCGGCGCCGTGAAACCCCACCTCGGCCCCGCCGACGCCCCGCTGAGCGAACTGATCCTTGCCCTGCAGCAGAACCTGGTGGCGCTGATGGGCGAACTGGCCTGCGCCGAAAGCGATGCGGCGCGCTATGCCGCCTCGAAATTCACCAAGCTCACGGCCGCCGACACCGCGCGGATCGACGCCGGGATCGCCGCGCTCGAGTCGAAGGGCCTGAAGTTCGACGGCTGGGCCACCCCCGGCGCGAACGCCCGCGCCGCCGCGCTGGAAAACGCCCGCGTCACCGCCCGGCGCGCCGAGCGCCGCCTCGTCGGCCTGCCCGCCCACGGCCGCAGCGTGCGCCCCGATCTCCTGCATTTCGTGAACCGCCTCGCCGACCTGCTCTGGCTCCTCGCCCGCGAGGCGGAAAGCGGCGGCGCCGCGCCTTGAGGCGCGGCGAACATCGAACATCCAACGTTCAACGCCCAACATCCAATGTTGGATTCCGTTTCAGTATTGGAAGCCGGGTGTTGGATGTTGGAAGTTGAGCGTTCGGGGCGCAGCCCCGCTCCGTTCTGCCGTTGTAAATTCACTTTCGCCTGACTTGGCTCGGGGCACCCTCCCCCGATGAAAGCGCGCGTTTCCCTGGTTGTCCTCTCCCTGGTTCTTTCCCTGCTCATTGGCCTGACCCTGCACCGCGGTGCGGGCGGCGGCAAAGCGGCGGACGAGGGACCACGTCGTCCGTTGATCGGGCTCTCGATGGACACGCTTGAGGTGGAACGCTGGCTGCATGCCCGCGATCTGTTTGTCGCCCGGGCCAAGGAACTCGGCGCCGATGTACTCGTGGTCTCGGCCAACGGCAATGACACCCGCCAGATCCGCGACTGCGAGGCCCTCCTCAGCAACAAGATCGATGCCCTGGTGATCATCCCCCATGATGGTGCGGCCATGGCCAAGGGCGTGGCCCTGGCGCACGAGGCTGGCATCCCGGTACTCGCCTACGACCGGTTGATTCTCAACTGCGACCTCGATCTCTACCTCACATTCGACAACGTCCGCGTCGGCGAACTGCAGGCCGGCTACCTGGTGGACAAGCTCAAGGGTCGGAAGGCCCGCATCGTCCGCCTCATGGGCTCGAAGACGGACAACAACGCCTTTCTCTTCAAACAGGGTCAGGACAACATCCTCAATCCCGCCATCGCCGCCGGTGACATTGAGATCGTCCACGAGGACTGGTGCGACGGCTGGCGCCCCGAGAACGCCAAGAAGGCCGTCAACGCCGCCATCACAAAGGCCGGACGCAACATCGACGCCGTCCTCTGCTCCTCCGACATTCTCTCGGGCGGTGCGATCCAAGTCCTCCTCGAGGAAGGTCTGGCGGGCAAGGTGCTGGTCACCGGCCAGGACGCCGACCTGACCTCCTGCCAGCGCATCGTCGAGGGCACTCAGGCGATGACGATCTACAAGCCCATCAAAAATCTCGCCAATGCCGCCGCCGAGCTCGCGGTCCGCCTCGCCCGCCGCCAGGTCGTCGTCGCCAAGCAGGAACTGGCCAACGGCAAGATCAACGTGCCGTCCATCTATCTGCCGGTGCACGTCGTGGACAAGGATACGATGGAAAGCACCGTGATCGCCGACGGCTTCCACAAGCGCGAGGCCATCTACCAGCACTGAGCCATGGCCGCCCTCCTCGAGGCCCGTGCGATCACGAAGCGCTTCCCGGGCGTCACCGCGCTCCGCGAGGTCAGCTTTGATCTCCAGCCGGGTGAG
>JBIJDP010000063.1:0-8358 GCA_044344065.1 Opitutaceae bacterium | reverse complement strand
GGCGTCGCCGTGCTCATGGAGTATTTCGACACCAGCTTCCGCAACGTCGCCGACGTCGAGACCCGGCTGAAGCTCCCCGTGCTCGGCGTCATCCCCTTCCATCTCGCGCCCTCCGACCACGAGGACCCCGATCCCGCCGGGCAGGAGCCTTTCCGGGTGCTGCACACCAACCTGAACCTCGCCCTCAAGCCCGGGCAGGGGAACGCGTTCGTCCTTTTCTCCGCCGGACCCGGCGAGGGCAAGTCCACCACGCTGCACCGCCTCACGCGCCTCATGGCCGGTGCCGGCGAGAAGATCCTCCTCATTGATTCCGACTTACGCCGACCCACCCAGCACCGCCTCGCGCACCGGCCGAAGGAGCCGGGTCTCAGCGACCTGCTAATGGGCACCAAGTCGCTGGACGACGTCCTGCAGCGCGCCATCGCCCCCAACCTCGACTTCATCCCCAGCGGCGGGGCCGCCGGCTTTTCGCTCAGCCTGCTCTACGTCAACCGCCTCCGCGAACTCCTCGCCGGCCTGCGCGGACGCTACGACAAGATCATCTTCGATTCGCCCCCGATCATCGGCGTAAGCGATGCGTCCGTCCTGGCCAGCGTGGTGGATGGCGCCGTGCTCCTGATCCAGCACCGTCGCAATCCCCAGAGCATGGTCCTCCGCGCGCAGCAGATCGTGGACGCCATCAAGACCCCGCTGCTCGGCGTGGTGTTAAATCAGGTGCCCAACGGCAGCGGCGAGGACTACGGTTACTACACGCACAATTATTCGTATTACCACGAGAGCGGGAAGAAACCCCGCCGCAGCGGCACGAAACCCGGCCAGGAAGCCGCACCGGCCGACCGTCTCGAACTCCGCGAACCCGACCCCCGCGAACGCAAGGGCTGAGTCGGGAGCGGGCGGGCATTAGTTCAAAGGGTTTGAACGCGGAGAGCGCGGAGAACGCGGAGCGATGGCTCGACTGGGAGCGCGACCGCCCTCGGTCGCAATCGTGCGAAAACTCGCGGGCTTTCGAATACGGCAAAGAAAACGAGCACGATTGTTTGCCTGCAGTTCACCCTAGGGAGCGCGGACGGCCCGTCCGCATCTCATCCCAAATGCGGGCGAGCCGCCCGCGCTCCCAGGTATGCCCAGCCACCTCCTCCGCGCTCTCCGCGCCCTCCGCGTTAAACATCCGGCAAGAATCAGGGGTCATCTGTAGGGGAAATCGAGCGGCGGAGCGTCTTATTGGGTATGCTGTTCAACAAACTTACCCACTGTCGCTGCGCGGCGGCGCTGATCCTGTCTTTGCTCGTCACCGTCGACTCCACCCGCGCCGAAATCCGTCTCGTCGGCAGCGACCTGCTCGGCCCCGGGCTCGATGCCTTGCTGGAGGATTACGCCCGCCGCACCGGCACCCGTCTCGCCACCGACTTTGCCGGCAGCCAACCCGGCTGGCTCCAATTGCAGGACGGATACGCGGATTTAGGTGTGCTCGCTTTTCCGCCCGGCCAAGCCCGGCCCGCGGAGCCGTATGTCTGCCTGCCATTGGCGTATCATGTCACCTTCGTCCTCGTGCCGGAATCGCTGCCGCTCGGACATCTGTCATGGCCGAGCTTGGCGGGAATTTTCGGTATTAGCGGGGCCGGCCATGTGGGACGTTGGGGCGAGCTTGGTCTCTCCGGTGGATGGACCGCACGGGCGGTCAAGCCGCGGGTGTGTGAGGACGACGGCGGACTGTCGGCCGCGTTGTTCCGCCACCTCGTGCTCCAAGACGGTGACTTCCAGCCGGCCGTGGTCCGCTGTGAGAACTTGGAGGCTCTGCTCGGAGATCTGGCACCGGCCGGGGCGGGTGGCATTGCCCTGGCGCCGGTCCCGCCGCCGGCCGGCAGCGGTCTGAAGGCCCTGGCTGATCGCCCGCACCGGGCAGGGACCGGCCGCTGCGCCCACGCCGGAGAACGTGCATTCCGGCGCCAATGCCCTCCGTTGGCCCGTCAGCCTGGTTTTTCGCCGGACGGATGCGACCCGGCTGTTCCCCTTGGTGCGCCACCTGTTAGGGGAGGAGATCGCGCTTAAGTGCAGTCAGGCCGGGCTCATGCCCCTGCCCGGGGCCGTGCGCGGGCAGTTGATTTTCGAACTCGAGCCGTGATGGAAAATAGCTGTTGACGAAGCCGGTTCAGGGCCTACTCCTAGCACCCTGCTCTGCGGGTGTAGCTCAGTTGGTAGAGCACCACCTTGCCAAGGTGGACGTCGAGAGTTCGAGTCTCTTCGCCCGCTCCATTTGATGAAAGCGCCCAGTGGTGACACTGGGCGCTTTTTTATGTCCTAAAGCGACATTCCCAAGCGGGTTACAAATTTCAAGTTCCTGCCGCATTGCGTCAGCTGGTGACAGCTCGCGACCCGAAAAGACCCCTGTTTGTGCGTCTCTTTGTGCGCTTCCCTGTGCGCCTGCTACGAGTGAAACACGGAGATTTTGTGTGTTTCTTGCCGGGATTTGGAGCGACGGCAGGCGCGCCGACTCCTGAATGATGGGCAACTGGGCCACGTCCGTGTAAACGCCCATAGTGAGCTTCATGTCGCTGTGCCGCATGAGTTCCATGGCCACCCGAGGGGAAACGCCCGAGGCCGCCAGCATCGTGCCGTAGGTTTTACGCAAGGCGTGGAGGTCGACTCTTCGTCCTCGCACATCCTCAAACGGAATTTCGGCTGCCGCCAAATCGTGTTTGAAGGTGGGAATCCGCGGCACCGTCCCCCGAAATGCCCACGCGTCGGGCTTAACATCGGCTGGCCGAACCGCGAGAATGGCGGCGGTGAGTTCAGGCCGCAGGAAGTGGATCGATTCCCTGCGATTCTTGGACAGCAACGACGGAAGCCGCAACCGCGCGGGCGTTACTCCGAAATCGAAATCGCCCCATTTGAGGCCATTCAGTTCGTTGCGGCGGAGTCCGGTATACATCAGGGCGAGGTACACGAGCGCACGACGGGGCGGCGCTTTCGCCAGCAGTCGCTGCGCCTCATCCACTGACAGCGACCGGCGGAAGCCGCCAATATTGGGGTTGGAGACTTTGCGCACGGTTTCCAGTGGATCGACGAGGATGAACCGTTTGCGTTTCATCCACAGGAGAAATGTCCGCATGGTGCCGAGAAAATCGTTGACCGACTTCGGCGACAACCCGCTCTCGTCGCGCCAGGCAGTGAACGATTGCGCAGTGATATCGCGGATCGTCGTCCACTGGCAGCGTCCGAAAAGTTTCGGGAGACTGAGGCGGTATTTACCAAGGGTGTTGGCGGATAGGCGAGCCGCCTCGCACGCCACAAGGAACGCCTGGTGGTGCTCAGTCAGCAGGACCCTTCCGGCCTCACGCGTCGGCTTTGGGATACCGACGCCGTGTGCTTCCCGTTCCAAATCGGTTACGAGGTCGCGAAGTTTATGGTCCGCGACCCGCTTGTCGGTGACATGGAGCGGGAATCGCCGGGCCTTGGGCCATTCGTCGAGCCGGATGCGGGCGGACCACAGGCGGGATTTTTCGCCGTCGCGCGAAGGCTGGAAAAGATAGGCGATCATGACTGGCCGATTCTATCGCCGCGTTGCCGGCGGAGTTGCTCAAGGTAGCCAGCGATGTCTACGCGCGACACACGTGAAGAGCGGCCGATTTTCAGAGGCGCGGGAAAAGAGCCGCCAGCGATCAGTCGATCCAGAGTTCGCTTGGAAATCGCGAGCGAACGGGCGGTCTGTTGCAGGGTGAGGAGTGCGGGCTCGTCGGGCTCAAAGGATAGAGAATTCGTTCGTTGCATATTCGGGGAGGGTTGGCCGTCAGCTCTTGACGCGCGCTCTTCCGAATACGTGCATCCCTGCCAACGGAGGTTGATGAACTTCACCGGGGGATCGCGGTTGCCATTCAGGCCCGGGACCGTTTCCGTGACACAGCGAACGTATGGGTAATGCGCGTTAAATGGCGAGACAATTTCCACCATCATGGGCATGGCAACCGAGGGTCAAGACAGCGCAGTTAAGCATTTTGGCCGCTAGGAAAATATTCAGGAAGAGGGAGGGATTCGAGCCCTTCGCCGCCTCGAAGCTAAGCCGCCTTATTAGCGCGGACCTAGTTGATGGTTCATGTTTTCTAGCGGAAAGATCAGAGCAGAAAACTGCAGTGAGTTGAAGCTAGAAACAGATTTTTAGGCAACCTTTGGACAACCTGATTTGCTCACAGCATGCGGTATAGCCTGGATCGCTCGGCAGCAGTTACCGGAGGTGGCGGAAAGTCAGCCGATCCACGTCCCGTGTCTCCGGGGAAGCGACCAGGCCGGCCGTAGCTTTGACCTTTTCATACCAGTGGTCGCGGTGCCCAGTTCCTCCGGAGTGTATTTGTTGCCCTTCGGGTGCTTGGCATTGTAGTGACCTACATCCGCATGGCAGTCGAAGTAGAGCGGAATGCAGTGAACCAAGGTATCCGCCCTGTCACGCCCTGCGTATCCGGAACGATATGATTACATTCCATTTTTGTGCCGCAAAACTCATGGCAGATGCAGCAGCATCGTCCGCACGCGATCAGCGCTTCGCTTTTGACTGGAGGGGGGAATGCCATGGCTGGATCAGTGTTTGGCCATCGCGTTGATGCGGACTTCGACCACCCGCAGTCGCTCCCACAAGTCTTCGAAAGCCGGCGGGCTGGCCGTGAAGAACTCCTGCATTTCCGCGTAATCGGGCTCCACTTCGGCGCGGCGGGGCACCGGCGGCACCAACCGGAAGCTGCCCGGTTTGGCGCTAGCATAGTCCGACCACGAACTGGCGAAAAACAGGTTTTTGAACCGCGTCACGCGGGCCAGCAGGTCGGGTCGGGCCAAGGCACGGGTTCCGGCGGCGGTCTCGGCCAGGAGCACGGTATCGTAATAGTGCCGACTGGAGCGTTCATTGAAGGGCTTTGCCGCGGGGCGCAGGCAGGCATCGTGCAGGATGGTCGCTTTCTCCCAGAATGTGCGCTCGGCCTCCATTGCCACGACGACGACCTCCTTGAGTGTGAGAGCGTCGGGAAATTGCTCCGCGATCATCGGCCTCACGGGATGTTCACCGATTGGCTGCTGATCGGTCAGCGAGCCGAATTCGATTTTCACGGCGGGCGGCACATAGCTCCTGTAGGTCGCGGCGTGGGGATGCTCGAACAGCACGACCGGCGAATGCGTGAGCGCGTCCACTGACATGATGAGCTTCCAGAGTTTCCCGGGAGGACCGAGTTCCTCGCGGATCGACGCTTCCAGTAACGGCGCGTAACGCTCACGCACCGCCTGGATGCAGAGGTCTTCCAGTTTCTCCATGCGCTTGCCCCGTTGCGTTTTCGTGCCTGACTCCTCCAGCCAGGACTCTTCGATGCCAAGGAGCGCGGGACTGATCGACAGATCGATGTCTTCGGAAAAACGGTGGATGACACCGAAGACCTTGGAAAGTGAGGTGCCGCCCTTGAACACGAGGTGGCCTTTGAACGCGTCCAGTGTGAACAGCCGGTCCAGGAGCCAGCAGACCCAGAAATCCTTTTCGACCATCCAAGCGGGCACGTTCCGCTTGGCGGCGGTTTCATTGACGTAGGCCGCGCGTTCGGCGGCGGCGGCACGGGCGAGATTACGCATGGGCGGGTTCCTCCTCCGCGACGGCACGCAGATAGGGCCGCATCCAGGCCGGCGCGAGACCGGCATCCTTGGCGAGGCGCGCGCGGGCTTCCGGCGGCAGGACTTGCCGCAGGGTCTCGATTCGCTCGGGCGTCATCTGTTTCGGTCCGAGGTAGCGCAGCGCCTGAATCACCGTGCCGCTCGCGCGGTCGGAGGCCGCCAAGTGCCTTGGCGCGGTGTTGCGGAACCGCAGTTCCATGTTGCCCACCTTCACCAGTCGCGAAGGACCGTCCGTGAGAAACGCGACCTTGGCCGGCACCTGCTCGGACAGGCGCAGCATATTCGCGGCGTAGGCTCCGGTGGGTTGCAGCCGGATCTTCCCGTTGCCTGCGAGGGCGCGGGCGATGCTGTCGGGGTTGGGGGTCAGTCGGCCCAATTTCGGATGATCCTTCGGGTAGTCGTAGATGCCGCGGGTCAGCCGGCGGATGATGCCTTGTTTGGTGAGGCGGCCAAGCGCCACCCCCACCGCACGGGGGTCTTCTTTCATGCCGGAAAAGTCACCCGGAGTGAAGACCCAACCCTTGCCGTGGCCGTATATCGTGTAAAGTATCTTACCGATAGAGCTATGTGGCTTTGTTGTCACGTAAGGATGTTGAAAAAACAGGGGTCTTTTTTCAACACTAATCATTCGATTGCTTGATGCTTTGGCTCCAAACGACTCCGCCGTTTCAAGTTGCAGGCATGCGCAGTTTCCACTCCCATAAAGGTCCGGCAACCGCAAGCTACGGGCTTGGTGCGAAGCCAGACTGCCAGTAGCAGGGAAAGTAGTGGTGGCAAAGTGGTGGTCTAGTAGTGACTGAGTGGTGGCGTAGTGAAACTCTAGCGAGAATCGTTAGGGGTGGCGTGTTCCGACTGGGATAGGTAGAAGGTGCGGCTGGTGCCGCCATTGCGTTGGTTCGCGGCGAGTTCGTTGATCGCTCGTCGGTCATGGGTGGCAAAGGCGGTTTTCCGGGGAGTCATTGGCGGTAAGTTATAGCGATCAAGTCAGGGTTGTCCCGGAGATGTAAAATTTCCTGAGATATGTTGTTGGAACCGGCTATAGTCCTGCTTGGTGAGGGGCTCGCGGCTACATCCGTTTGTTGCCGTGGCGGTCCTGCCTGATTGCAATAAGGCCAGACCCAGGAAGGCTGCGAGCGGTCTCCGGCTCGGGTTCCGCGTTTGCCCACCTAGCCGTATCGGTGTCCCGGGTTTTTACGGGTGGGTGGGAGACGGCGCACGGGTCTGTAAATTCTAGTTGGGTCCTGGAAGCGGACCGATAGCGTCATTGCAAACCACCAGCCGCGACGACAATCACCGAACCAACATGGCCACCCCGATATCGATAGTGATGCGTTCCTTCAATGACGCCCTGTTGATCGGCGGGACCCTGCGCGCGGTGCACGAACAAGACTGGCCCGGCGGCGTGGATCTGGTGCACATCGACTCGGGGTCAAAGGACGGCACCGTGCCGATCATCCGGAGTTTCAACCCGCGAGTGCTGATCCAGATCCAGCCCCACGAATACGTGCCGGGCCGGATTCTGAACCGGGGGATGCGCGAGGCGCACGGCGACTGGGTGGTGTTCCTCAACTCCGATGCGGAGCCCGCCGACAACCATTGGCTGCGCGAACTGCTGGCCGTAGCGCAGACAGGCCCAAAACTGGGTGCGGTTTTCAGCCGGCAGATCCCGCGGGCCGATTGCCGAGCCGTCTACGCGCACGACTACGACCGGTGTTTCGGTCCGGCGCGCGAATCGAAGGCTTGGGACCATTTCTTCAGCATGGTGAGCTGCGTGGTTTACCGGCCGGCCTGGGAAGCACAGTCGTTCCGCGAGGACCTGCAGTATGCCGAGGACGACGAGTGGTCGCGCCGACTCAGGGCGCACGGCTGGGGCGTGGCGTTTGCGGAAAAATCCATCGCGATCCACTCCCACAACTACACGCTGCGCCAAGCCTACAAGCGCGCTCACGGCGACAGCTTCGCCGCCGCCGCCACGCAGCCGCAGATCCGGCCGAAATGGAGCAACTGGATCTACGGCGTGCTGCTGGCGTGGGTTCGCGATGCGGCGCGCGAGTGGAGCTGGGGCCGGCGTCAAGGGCGGCTCGGGGGCTTCGCGCATGCCTGTCTGGTGCGGGCGGCGCAACGGTTTGGCAAGACCATCGGCTTCCGCCGCGGCTGGCGGCACTACCACCAAAAGACCGGAGCTGCCGCATGAGCGCCCGCACGACCATCGTCTCGGCCTGCGACCGCAACTTCATCTGGGGCGCCTACCTGCTGGCGGCCAGCACCGCGCGTTTTCTGCCGGCGACGCCGTTGCACTTGCTGCAGACGGGATTCACCGACGAGGACGTCGCGATGATCCGCCAGTTCTCCAACGTGCGGGTGCTGCCGCTTTCGGACTCCAACCGGCGCAACGTCTGCAACCGGAAGGCGGAGGCCATGCTCTCGGCCGACACGGAGTTCATCGCCTGGCTCGACGCCGACTGCATGGTCGTCGGCGACATTGCGCGGCTGCTGGAGCCGCCCAACGGCGAATTCGCGATCCGCCTGCGCGAGCCGTGGGAAAACGCCTGGGTGTGGCGGAACCACTACGCCGCGGGCGAGGCGCGCGGCGGCATCCCGCGCACGGTGGCGGACCGCTGGCGGGCGGACGTGGGCCAGCTCGACGAACCGAGGCTCGACACCACCTGCGTCACCAACGTGATCGTGCTGCACCGGCGGCACCGGGCCTTGGTCACCGAG
>JBIJDP010000062.1:0-8367 GCA_044344065.1 Opitutaceae bacterium | reverse complement strand
ATCGCGGAACACCGGCCGCCCTGCCCTTTCTCAGGTATGAATAAAACCGTCACCAACGGCGTCCCATCAGGCAGCCCCTCCCCGCCATGAAAACCCCGATCCTCCCCTTCCTGAGCCTGGTTTGCGTGGCCATGGGCAACCCGGCGGAAACCTTGGAGTCCGAACTGCCCAACCGGTTGCCCCGCGACCAGATCGAAATCCTTGTCGGCCCCATCGCCCTCTATCCCGACGCCCTGGTCGCGCTGATTCTGCCGGCCGCGACGCGGCCTTCCGACATCGTGCTGGCCGCGCGCTGGCTCGAGCGCGACGGCGACCCCGACTCCATGGCGGCGCAACCCTGGGAGGAAAGCGTGAAGTCCCTCTGCCGCTACCCCGAGGTCATTTCCTACCTCGATGAAAACCTGGCCTGGACCCAGAGCCTGGGCGACTGCTTCCTGGTCCAGCCGGTTGAGGTCATGGACGCGATCCAGGCCGTGCGCGCCCGGGCCCGCGCCAAGGGCCTGCTGGCCGACACCGACGAACAAAGCGTGGTCGTGGAGGACGGCGAAATCCGCATCGTCCCGGCCCGTCCCACGGTGATCTACGTGCCGCGCTACGATCCCGACTATCTCTATATCACCGAAACCTGGTACCCCGGACCCTTCCTTTCCTTCGGCATCGGCTACAGCATCGGCGCCTGGCTGAGCTACGATTGCGACTGGCGTTACCACCGGGTGCGCATCGTGCAACGCGGCCCCGACTGGTATCACCAGCCCAATTGGCGCACGCGCCCGGCCTACCACCAGGGCGGCAATCACGTGCGGGACTGGTCCGCCTCCCGCCCTCCCCCCCGTTATCACCGGAGCAACGGCACACCCTCCAGCCCCGTGCTGCGTCCGACCCACGGCTGGACCGGCCCCAACCACACCCGCGTCGAATCACCGGATCGTCGCCGGACCCATGACCGCCCGCCGGGATCGAACCCCCGGCCCCAGGTCGCCCCGAATCAACCCGGCTTCGTGCAGGGCAACGCATCCACGCCGCCGCAGCCCCGGCCGCGAATCAACAACCGCGAGAATCGCGAGCCCGGTTCCCGACCGGACCATAACCGGCCCGGAAACCGCCCGGCCGGGAACAATCAGCCCAATGTGACCAATGCCCCGCCGTCTTACACCGCCCCCGGCCTGTCCATTCCGGTCACGCCGCAGCCGACGACGGTCTACCGTCAGCCCTCCGGAGATCATCACACCCCGCGCTCGGAGCGGCGGAATGATGGCGTCGGCCCCGCGCCGCGCGAACGCTCCACCGTCGATGCTCCCCGTGTCCATGCCCCGAGCCCGCCGCCGCCGCGCCATTCCGACGACTCGGACCGCTCCGGTTCCCGGGAAGAGCGCCGCTCGTCCGGCAAGCCGGCCGGCCGCGACCCGAACCCGGAGATTGAATAGGCGGAGGCCACTGTAGGAGCGGCTTTACGCCGCGATTGTACGCGCAACATCGCGGCATAAAGCCGCTCCTACAGTAAAGACAGGCCCCGCCTCACAATCCCAAAACCTGAATCGCGCCGCCAGTGAGGGCGATCGTGCCGCCGGCGAGGACGTGATTGTAGCGGGCCAGCTGATGCGTCGGCAGCCACTTGAGGCCGTGCTGGGCACCCAGCACTATCGCCAGCATCGAGCCGATCGTGACGACCGAGAAGGTCACCGCCACCAGCCAGGCCCCGGACCAGCCGCTGGTCGCGGCCGGGTAGATGAAGAGCGGGATCAACGGTTCGCAGGGTCCGAAGACGAAGATCGCGAACAGGATCCACGGCGTGAGGCTCACTTCCGCACCGGTCTTCGGGTCGTGCACATGGTCGGAAGCATGGATGCGGACGAGATGGTCGTGCGTGTGTCCGTCGGGGCCCTTCTTGCCCAACCGCCACAGGCCCCAGGCCGCATAGAGCGCCCCGAAGGTGATGAGCGCCCAGGCGGCGAGCGTGCCGCGCGACGACTCGATCCACTCCAGCCGCTCGAGATTCGCGCCGATGGCATAGCCGACCATGCCGAGCAGGACCGAGCTGGCCACATGGCCGAGGCCGCAGGCGAAGGTGATGGCGGCGGTCCTCGCCAGCGACCAGCCCCGCGCCTTCGCCATCACGATGAACGGGACGTAGTGATCCGGTCCGATCACCGTGTGGATGAACGCCACCGTGGCGGCGTTCAGCGTAAGCAGCGTGAGTTCGGGGGTCATGGGGTAGGTCGAATCCTTCTCTTTCCTCTTAATCTTTCTCTTTCGTCCGAGTCCATCCCTCACATCGTTCTCGTTCTCGACTTGTGGCGCGCGGAGGCCGCGTTTTGAAAACGAAAACGATCAATAGTTCGGTCCGGAGCCTCCGGCGGGAGAAAGAGAAAGATTAAGATTAAGAGAAAGATCAGACCAGCCGGTGGGTCAACGCCACGACCGCGTTCACGACCTCGGGGATCGCAGCGGATACCGCGGGCGATAGGTCGAGGCACATCGGGTTAACCTCCTCGACCGAAATCGTGAAGAGATGTATCTCGGGGAACTGACCAAGGAGGGCCGCCGCGGCAAAGAGGTCGCGCAGACCGAAGTCGTGGGCGGAGAGTCCCACGGGAATGTTCGCGACGCAGGCCGGACGCACCAGCGCGACGGTGCCGGCCGGCTGGCCGTCACGCGTGGCGTCGATCATCACGACGGTGGGCGCGCGGGCGATGGATTCGAGGAGGTTGATCCCGCCCGTGCCGCCGTCGAGCAGCTGCACCTTCGGCGGGAGCGCCTCGGTCTCGAGGGTGCGGAGGACGTGGATGCCCACGCCCTCGTCGCCCATGAGGATGTTGCCGACGCCGATGATGAGCACCTGGCACCGGTCCGTCTCGGCGATGGAACCGGTGCCGCCGACGAGATCGAGATCGGCCGCCTGGATCATATCACGGGCCCCGCCTTGTCGTCGGCCTCCCGCGCCTTGGCCCCGCCGAACCACGACTTGCCGTCGGTCGCCTTGAGGGCGCTGGTCGGGAGGAACTTCCACCCGCCCGCCATCGACGACAGTACGCCGTGGCCTTCCACGTAGTCATGGTAGAAGACCAGGTAGACGTGGATCAGCGTGAACAGGATGAAGAACCAGGTCGCGAGGTGGTGCCAGAAGTGCAGCCCGGCGTCGCCGCCGAAGAGCGGCGTCATCCAGGTGAACAGGTGCGGGAACCACGAATCGCTCATGTTGGCGTACATCGCGAAGCCGCTCGCCACCTGGAAGAGGAAGACGAGGAACATCACGAAGTACGTGAGGTAGGCCAGGGCGTTGTGGCCGACCGCGAGGAGCGGCCGGTTGGACGACTGGAGGATGTCCACCTTGAGGACGGACACGACCTCGCGGAACTGCGCGAGCCGCAGCGGCAGGAAGTTCTTCCAGTCGGCGTACTGGTTGCCGACGAAGCCCCAGTAGATGCGGAACGCGAAGTTGAAGACGAAGACGTAGGCCGTCACGAAGTGGATGAACCGGGTCGTGCCGAACCAGTAGCTGAACGAGGCCTCGCTCGCCGTGTTGATCGCGGGCGGGTTGGCGATGATGAAGCCCGTGACCGTGAGGACGAGGATGCAGAGGGCGTTCAGCCAGTGGTAGAACCGGACCGGGAGCTCCCAGACATAGACGCGCTGGAAGGCCTGGGCGCCGGCAGGGGATGCGGTGGCATGCATGGTCGCCTCCTTTCAGACGGTGGGGGACGTCTCGACTTCCTGCAGCTTGACGCCGTGGTCATCGTAGAGATGGACGGCGCAGGCGAGGCAGGGGTCGAAGGAGTGGATCGTGCGGATGATCTCGAGCGGGATCTTGGGATCATGCACCGGCGTCCCGATGAGGGAGGCCTCGTAGGGCGAGCGCTCGCCCTTGGCATCGCGGGGCGAGGCGTTCCATGTGCTCGGCACGACGAGCTGGTAGTTCGCGATCTTCTTGTCCTCGATCACGATCCAGTGCGCGAGCGCGCCGCGGGGCGCCTCGGTCGGGCCGACGCCGCGGGCCTGGGCGGGCCAGGTGGACGGCTCCCACTTCTCCTTCGTGAACGTGCGCGAGTCGCCGTTCTTGATGTTGGTGAGGAGCTGGCCGAAGAACTCGAGCGCCCAGCGGGCGATCAGCTTCGTCTCGATGCCGCGGGCGGCGGTGCGCCCGAGGGTCGAGAAGAGGACGGCCGGCGGGGCCTTGAGGGCCGCGAGGGTCTCGGTGACGATGTCCTTGATCTCGGCGTTGCCGGCGGCGTAGCCGACGAGCATGCGCGAGAGCGGGCCGACCTCCATGGCGTGGCCCTTCCAGCGGGGCGTCTTGAGCCAGGAGTACTTGGCGGCGACGTCGAGGTGCTCGTACGGGGGCTTGGGGCCCGAGTACTTGAGGTTGGTCTGGCCGTCCCACGGGTGCAAGCCAGCCTGGCCGCCCTGGTAGTCGTACCAGGAGTGGTCGACGAACTCCTGGATGCCGGCGGGATCCTTCGGGTCCACCTCGTGCACGCGGGACAGGTCGCGGTCGAGGATGATGCCGCGGGGAAACTTGAAGCGGCCGACGTCGGCGAAGCCGTTGGTCGGCAGGTCGCCGTAGCAGAGGTAGTTCTTCACGCCGCCGCCGATCGCGGCCCAGTCAAGGTACGACGGGGCGATGGCGAGGAGGTCGGGGATGTAGACCTGCTCGACGAACTGCTTCGCCTGCTCGAGCAGGCGGCCGACCATGGCGAGGCGCTCGGCGTTGAGGGCGTTGGCCTCCTCGATGTTGATGGCGCACGGGACGCCGCCCACGAGGTAGTTCGGGTGCGGGTTCTTGCCGCCGAAGATCGTGTGGACCTTGACGATTTCCTTCTGCCACTCGAGGGCCTCGAGGTAGTGCGCGACGCCGATCAGGTTGACGGCGGGCGGAAGCTTGTAGGCCGGGTGGCCCCAGTAGCCGTTGGCAAAGATGCCGAGCTGGCCGCTCTCGACGAACTTCACGAGGCGCTTCTGCAGGTCGCTGAAGTAGCCGGGCGAACTCTTCGGCCAGTGCGAGATGCTCTGGGCGATGCGCGAGGCCTCGGCCGGGTCGGCTTTGAGGGCGCTGACGACGTCCACCCAGTCGAGCGCGTGCAGGTGATAGAAATGCACGACGTGGTCCTGCATGTACTGGGTGCAGAACATGAGGTTGCGGATCAGCTCCGCGTTGGGCGGGACGGCGATGCCGAGGGCGTCCTCGACGGAGCGGACGGATGCGAGCGCGTGCACGGTGGTGCACACGCCGCAGACGCGCTCGCAGAAGGCCCAGGCGTCGCGGGGATCGCGGCCCTTCAGGATGATCTCGAGGCCGCGGACCATCGTGCCGGCGCTCCAGGCGTCGGTGATGAAGCCGTCCTTGACCTCGGCCTCGATGCGGAGGTGGCCTTCAATGCGGGTGATGGGATCGACGACGATGCGGGAGTTCATGGCTTATTTCCCTCCTTTCGCGCTGGATTCGGTGGCCGGCGTGGGCGGGGCCTCCGCGGCGGATTCGCCGGGCTGCTCGCCGATCTCATGCTGCTTGCGGATGTTGGTGAGGACGGCGTGCGCGGCCGCGCCGGCGATCGTCGCGGCGCCGAGGCCGAGCCCGACCTTGTCGGCGGTCGTCTCGATGCCGAAGCCCGGGAAGTCCGAGAGGCGCTGGTAGAACGGGCCGGCATCCCAGAAGTTCGATTCCGAGCAGCCGATGCAGCCGTGGCCGGACTGGATCGGGAAGCTGACGCCGCCGTTCCAGCGAATGGTGCCGCACGAGTTGTAGGTGGTCGGGCCCTTGCAGCCGACCTTGTAGAGGCAATAGCCCTTGCGCGCATTGTCGTCGTCGAAGGACTCGACGAACAGGCCGGCGTCGTAGTTGGGCCGGCGGTAGCAGGTGTCGTGCACCCGGCGCGAGTAGAAGGCCATCGGCCGGCCGAGGGCGTCGAGCTGCGGGATGCGGTCGAAGGTGAGGAGGTGGACCAGCACGCCGGCCATGACCTCGGCGATGGGCGGGCAGCCCTGGACGTTCACGATGGGCTTGCCGGTGATGACCTTGTTGATCGGCGTGGCCGAGGTGGGATTCGGTTTCGCGGCCTGCACGCAGCCGGAGCACGCGCAGTTGCCCCAGGCGATGACCGCCTTCGCGCCCTCGGCGACCTCGCGCACGATGTCGGCCGCGGTCTTGCCCCCGATGCAGCAGTACACGCCGTCCTCGGCGGTCGGGATCGAGCCCTCGCAGCAGAGGAGGTATTCCCCGTGGTACTTCTTGATCGTGTCCTGGAGGCTCGCCTCCGCTTGGTGTCCGGAGGCGGCCATCAGGGTTTCGGTGTAGTCGAGCGAGATCTTGTCGAGGAGGATGTCGGCCACGATCGGGTGCGAGGAGCGGATGAACGACTCGCTGCAGCACGTGCACTCCTGAAAATGCATCCAGATGACGGGAATACGTTTCTTGGTTTCGAGCGCCTCCGCGATCTGCGCCATGCCATCGGCCCCGAGGCCCATGCAGGCGCTCATCCAGCCGCAGAATTTCAGAAAATCCCGGCGGGATACGCCGCGGGCCGTCAACTGTTCATAGATGGTCGTCTGATCACGATCCACGCTGGGAGCACGTTCGATGGAAGTTTCCATATACGTTGTGAGCCGCGGGGGTGGCGGCCGGTTTTGGGGGTTGGGGGTGAAACTCTGACTGCAAAACATTCTAGAAGAAGCCGCGCTGAAGCCTCCGCACATATTGGCTAATGTTGCGCAATGATTGCAGATTCGACGGCTTGCGCTCGACGTGCCCCCGCCGCCATGCTTGCAGTCCGCCCATGCATGAGGTCGGCATCATGGAATCCGCGCTGGCTTTGATGCAGCGCCAGGCCACGGCGCATCAGGCGCGCCGGATCGACCGCGTCGTTTTGCGCATCGGCACCCTGGCCGGCGTCGACCCGGAGGCCCTGCGCTTTGCCTTCGACGTGGTCACCCGCGCCACGGTGGCCGAAGGCGCCACCCTCGAGATCGAGTCCGTGCCGGCCATGGCCTGGTGCCCGGCCTGCGCGCGGGAGTTCGGCGTTGAGACCGGCTTCATCTTCACCTGCCCCGGCTGCCATGATCTCTGCGGCGAGATCCGGCGCGGCCGCGAACTTGAACTCAGCCGCCTGGAAATGAGCTGATCACCATGTGCGTCGAATGCGGCTGTGGAAAATCCATCCCCTTCGGGGTCAGGGTGCTGAGCGTCTTCGCCCCCGGGCTCCTCAAGCCGAAACGGCCGGCCGACGCGGCGGTGACCACCGTCACCCCGGCGCCGCTTTCGCCCCTCACGGTCGAGGTGCATGCCTCGCTGCTGGCCAAGAATGACGATGCCGCGGCGCGGAACCGGGCCCTGTTCGCCCAAAGGAAGCTCCTGGCTCTGAACCTGGTTTCCTCCCCGGGCGCCGGCAAAACGACGCTCCTCTCGCGCACCCTCGACGAATTCGCCCCGGCCACCGGCTGCGCCGTCGTGGTCGGCGACCTCGAGACCGACAACGACGCGCGCCGCATGCACCGGCCGCACGTGCCCGTGGCCCAGATCACCACCGGCACCGCGTGCCACCTCGACGCCGAGATGGTGGCGCGGGGCGTCGCGGCCCTCGACCTGCAGGGCGCGCGGGTCCTGTTCATCGAGAATGTCGGCAACCTGGTCTGCCCGGCCTCCTTCGACCTGGGCGAGGCCGTGCGGGTGGTGCTGCTCTCCGCGACCGAGGGCGAGGACAAGCCGCTGAAATACCCGCCCATCTTCAAGTCCGCACACCTCGTGCTGCTGACCAAGATCGATGTCGCCGCGATGCTGGGCTTCGACTGCCAGGTCGCCGTGGAGAACATCCGCCGCGTCGCCCCCCAGGCGCAGCTCATCCAGCTTTCCGCCCGGAGCGGCGAAGGCATGCCGGCCTGGTATGACTTCCTGCGCACCCACCTGCCGCCGCCCTGATCCGGCGCGCCGGCCGCTTACCCCACCCCATGAACCCCACCACCCCGCAATGCGACCGGCTGCTGCGCGTGCGCGGCACCGTGCAGGGGGTGGGCTTCCGGCCGTTCGTGCTCCGGCTGGCCCGCGAACTCGGCGTCCGCGGCTGGGTCTGCAACGACGCCGAGGGCGTCCTCGTGCGGGCCGTGGGTGACGCCGCCCAGTTGGGACAACTCGCCGACGGCATCGTGCAATGCGCACCCGCCGCCGCCCGCGTGGCCGGCGTGGAATGGCTCGACGTCCTCCCCGGGCAGCCGCCGGTGAACGGTTTTGCCATCAGCGAGAGCGATCTCACGGCATCCGCGGTGGGCACCGGCGTGCCGGTGGATCTGGCCCCGTGCGCCGAGTGCCGGCGCGAACTGGCGGATCCGGCCGACCGGCGCCACGGCTATCCGTTCATCAACTGCACGCAATGCGGTCCGCGC
>JBIJDP010000075.1:0-7917 GCA_044344065.1 Opitutaceae bacterium | reverse complement strand
CGACCGGTGGCGTATTCCGGCGTGAGCTTGATCCGTTTCTCATTGAGATAATGACCCAGCACGGCGGAGCACACGGGTTTGGTGAAGGCGCCCGGCAGCGGCGTGACGTACTCAATCTCCACGCGTTCGCGGATGCCGCGCTGCGTGAAGAACCAGTCGGCGAGGAAAGCAAACTCCAGCGGAGCGACCGGGCACTTGATCGGCATCTCGGTCACGCTGATTACGAGGCGGCCTCCGTTCCAGGTCTGCAAGTGCCGGGCCAGGGCGGCGGCGCCCTCGAGGGTGTAGAAATCGAAGGCGCTCTTGTACCAGCCGGGACCGGTCAGGCCCTCGGTCTGGGCGGGCACCGGCCCGGCCCCGGTGGCGATGATGAGATAATCATAGGGCAACACCCGTCCATTGGTCAGGCGGACCTGGTTGGCGTCAGGCTCGATCACATCGATGGGCGAGATCACCACCTCGATGCCGGACCGGATAAAGGCCCGGCGCGGTTTGATGCAGTCGCGCGGAGTGTAGATCCCAAACGGGACGAACAGGTAGCCGGGCTGGTAATGGTGGGTGTCATCACGGTCGACGACCGTGATTTTCCAGGCACACCGATTGAGCCGCCGGACCAGCTTGTTGGCCATCATCGTGCCTGCGGTGCCGGCGCCGAGGATGACGAGATTTTTCATGGCGGAATCGGGTGAAGGTCAATTATCCCACAGGCCGGGCAATCGGACTGCGCACTGATTGTCCAAGTGCATGCTTGGATTGCGGACACGTAATAGCCCGGACCCGCCCACCGGGCCTCACCGGCGGCATCATCCACTCCGAATGGATCAGGCAATGATCCGGGCCAGGATCGCGGCCAGACTGACGCCGCCAATGACCACCCACAGGAGGAGCGCGTGCAGCAGGGGCCGGAGCCCAAGGGTGCAGAGGACCTCGCGACTGAGGCCGGCACCAATGAGAAAGAGAGTGAGCGTGAGCAGCGAGCGGACGACGCGGCTGACCGCGGGCGCAAGGGGCTGCATGGCCGGGAGGAAAGTGAAGACGGCGGAGAGCAGGGCAAATCCGGCGATGAACCATGGCACCCTGACACCGCCGCGGTGGCCGGTGCCGTCACGCTGTGCGGCCCAGGCGCCGAGGGCCAGGGCGACCGGCACGATCCAGAGGGTGCGGGCGAGCTTGACCGTGGTGGCGGTCGCGAGGGCGTCCGCACCGTGGGTGAGGGCGGCGCCGGTAACCGAACTGGTGTCGTGGATGGCGAGGGCGCACCAAAGTCCGAACTGGTGGGCGTCGAGCCCGAACCACACACCAAGAGGCGGGAACACCAGCAGCGCGACAGCGTTGAGCGTAAAGATCGTGGCAAGGGCCGCGGAGGTTTCCTCGTTGCTGGCCCCGATGGCCGGTGCGGCGGCGGCGATGGCACTGCCGCCGCAGATGCCGGTGCCGGCGCAGATCAGGGCGGCGAGTTTCGGGGCCACGCCCGCCCGGCGGGCGAGCCAGGCGCCGAGGGCGAAGGTCGCGAGCAGGCCGATGAAGGTGTAGCCCAGACCTTGGAGCCCGACCCGGGCAACGATGGCGAGGTTCACGCCGGCCCCGAGGCCGGTGACCGCGATGGGCAGGAGTTGACGCGAGAGCCGGGCGGTGGCGACCGCGCAGGGATTGCCGACGAGGAGGGCGATGCCCGTGCCCGCGAGCAGGGCCGCCCACGGCGGCGTCCACGGCAGCAGGGACGCAAGAGCGCCCGCCAGCAGCAGCCACCGGGCGGCCGGCGGGGCGCCGGGATCGGCGGGAAGACCGCAGAGGGTGCGAAGGTCGGGCTGCATCACTCAACCCGCCACTTGCTCACGCTTGCGGCCACGAGTTGAAGCCGAAGGGAAGAATTACTTCTTCTCCTCGGGCTTGGCACACGTGTTCAGGCCGAAGGGCAGGTAGGCCGGGCAGAAACGGAAGGTGCCCGTGAGGATCGGCACGATGCCGATCAGGCCCCACCACGATTTGAAATAATAACCGGCGCCAAGGATGGCGAGGCCGGCGAGGATACGGAGGATGCGGTCAATGCCGCCAACGTTGGGTTTCATGGGCGATGGATTTGGGTTGGGGATCGAGGAAATTGGGCGGCGGTCAGCGATGCTTGGGTTTGACGACCGGCCAGCCGGCCGACGCCCAGTCGCCCAGGCTGCCGGTGTTGACGACGCGGTGGCCCTCGGCGGCGAGCACCTTGGCGGCAAAGCCGGAGCGGGCGCCGGAAGCGCAGTAGAGCAGGATTTCGCGCCCGGCCGCCTCGGTGAGGAACGGCTGCCACTGGCTGCGTGCGCCGGTCAGGTCGCTGAAGGCCAGCAGACGGGCCGAACGGGCCACGCCCTCGGACCATTCGCCCGGTTCGCGCACGTCGACGAGGTAGGCTTCGCCGGCGCGGACACGGTGCGCGCATTCAAGCGGGGTCTGGCGGGGGGCGGAGGTGAAGAGCGACTTGAGCATCTTAAGCAGGTTCATGAGGAGACTTCGCATTTTTCGTCCGCGGCCGGGGCGGGCTTCGCCGGGCGGCCGGCATGCGTCATGTAGTAGATGAGCGGCACGGCCAGCGGGCTGATGAGCAGCGAGGCGATGGCGCCGAACAGCAGGGAGATGGCGAGACCCTGGAAGATCGGGTCGGCGAGGATGACCAGGCCGCCGACCACCACGGCGAGGGCGGTGAGCATCATCGGGCGGAAGCGGACCGCCCCCGATTCGAGGCAGGCCTCGAGCAGGGTGCGGCCGTGGCTGAGGCGCAGCTCGATGAAATCCACCAGGATGATCGAATTGCGGACCACGATGCCGGCGCCGGCCATGAAGCCGATCATGGAGGTGGCGGTGAAGAAGGCGCCCATCGCCGCATGCGCCGGCAGGATGCCGACGAGGGAGAAGGGAATGACGGTCATCACGATGAGCGGCGTGGAGTAGTTTTTGAACCAGCCCACCATGAGCATGTAGATCAGGATGCACACGGCGCCGAAGGCCAGGCCGAGGTCGCGGAAGACCTCGAGGGTGACCTGCCACTCGCCGTCCCACTTCATGGCGGGCTCGCGGTCGTCGGTGGGCATGCTGGCATTGTAGAGCTTCACGGTGGACGCCGTGCCGCCGAAGTCGCGGCCGTCGAGTTTGGCCAGCTCGCGGTTCATGGCGAAGATGGCATAGACCGGGCTCTCCACCACGCCGGCGACATCGGCGGTGACGTAGGTCACGTTCTGCAGGTTCTTGCGGTAGATGTTGCGCTCGCCACGGGTGGACTCGACCGAGACCAGTTCGCTGAGCGGGACAAGCGGGGCGGCGGGGTTCATCTCCGAGCGGACGGACAGGGCGAGGATATCCTCGGGCCGGGTGCGCAGGGCGCGGGGCAGCTCGAGGACGACGTTGACGTCCTCGCGGTCGGCGGGGCTGTGGAGCAGCGTGACCGGATAGCCCTGGACCGCGAGCTGCACGGTGCGGGCGATGGCGGCCTCGGTGATGCCGTGGAGGGCGGCCTTGGCCTTGTCCACGCGGAAGACCGTCTTGGGCTGCTGCTCCTCGACATACCAGTCGATGTCCACGACGCCGGGCGTGGCGCGGTAGATCTCACGGACTTTTTCCGCCAGCTTCAGGCGCGACTCCTCGGTGGGGCCGTAGATCTCGGCGACCAGGGTCTGGAGCACGGGCGGGCCGGGGGGCACCTCGGCCACGGCGACGACGGCGCCGTACTTTTCGGCGATGGCGGTGAGCCGCGGGCGGATGCGCTTGGCGATGTCGTGGCTCTGTGCGGTGCGCTCGTGCTTGGGCAGGAGGTTGACCTGGAGGTCGGCGACATTGCTGCCGCGGCGCATGAAGTAGTGGCGGACCAGGCCGTTGAAATTGAACGGCGAGGAGGTGCCGGCGTACACCTGGTAATCGCGCACCTCGGGTTCGGTCCGCAGGGCGGCGGCCATCTCGCGGGCGACCCGGGTGGACTGCTCCAGGGTGCTGCCCTCGGGCAGGTTGATGATGACCTGGAACTCGGACTTGTTGTCGAAGGGCAGCATCTTGACCTTGACCGCACTGATCCCGACGAGGCCCATGGAGCCGACCGTGGCCAGAGCGACGACGGCGAGGAAGGCCCAGCGCCAGCTCCGGTGTTCCAGCAGCGGGCGCATCACGCGCTGGTAGAGGCGGGTGAAGGTGTTCTCGGCGATGGGTTCGTCCACCGATTCCATTTCCTCGGAAAGCGGGGCATCGACGAAGGCCGCGGCATCGGCGGTGGTCTTGGCATGGCCGCGGAGGATCTTGAGCGCGGCCCACGGCGTGACGACGAAGGCCACGAGCAGCGAGAAGATCATCGCCGCGCTCGAGCCGATCGGAATCGGGCGCATGTAGGGTCCCATGAGGCCGCTGACGAAGGCCATCGGGAGCACGGCGGCGATGACGGCCAGGGTGGCGAGGATGGTGGGATTGCCGACCTCGTCGACGGCCTCGACGGCGATCTGGAGCAGGTGCTTGCGACGGCAACTCGGCAGGGCCATGTGGCGGACGATGTTCTCCACGACCACGATCGCGTCGTCCACCAGGATGCCGATCGAGAAGATCAGCGCAAAGAGCGTGATGCGGTTGAGCGTGTAGCCGTAGAGGTAGAATACCAGCAGCGTCAGACCGAGCGTGACCGGGATGGCCAGCAGGACGACGAGCGACTCGCGCCAGCCGAGGAAGAGGAGGATGAGCACAGCGACGCCAAAGACGGCGATGCCCATGTGGAGCAGGAGCTCGTTGGATTTTTCGGAAGCGGTCGCGCCGTAGTCGCGGGTGACGGCGACGGTGATGTCGGCCGGAATGAGCGTGCCCTTGAGCGCGTCCACCTTGGCGAGGACGGCGGTGACGACGTCGACCGCATTGGCGCCGGGGCGCTTGGCCAGGCTCAGGGTGACGGCGGCTTCCTCGTCGCCGGCGGCGGCGCCGCCGCGGCCGAAGAGGACGTAGTCGGCGGGCTCGGCGGGACCGTCAGTGATGGTCGCGACATCACGGAGGTAAACGGGCCGGCCGTCGTGGACGCTGATCACCACGGCGCCGACATCGCGGGCGTCACGGAAGAACGTGCCGGTCTGCAGGAGGGTTTCGCGGTTGACCGAGGCCTGGGTGCCGGTGTGGGCCTGGGCGTTGGCCTGCTGGAGCATGGGCACCAGGTAGCCGGCGCTGAGGTTGCGCGAGGCGAGGCGGGCAGGATCGAGCTGCACGCGGACCTGGCGGTGCTGTCCGCCGATGAGCGTGGTTTCGGCAACCTCGGGGAGCGCCTTGATGGTGTCGTCCACCTGCGCCGCGATGCGGCGGAGCGTGGCGTGGTCGTAGCGGGAGCTGTGGAAGGTGAGGGCGAGGATCGGGACGTCGTCGATGGTCCGCGGCTTCACGATCGGCGGGGTGACGCCGAGCGGGATGCGGTCGAAGTTGGCCTGCAGCTTCTGGTTGAGGCGGATCAGCGCGGCCTCGAGGTCGGTGCCGACCTTGAAGCGGACGATGGTCATGTTGCCGCCGGGGCTGGCGGTGGAGTAGAGATATTCGACGCCGGGGATTTCCCAGAGAAATTTTTCCATCGGCCGCGTGACGCGGTTCTCGACCTCGGCGGCGGAGGCGCCGGGCATGCCGACCAAGATGTCGATCATGGGCACCTTGATCTGCGGCTCCTCCTCGCGGGGGAGCATCAGGACCGAGAAGAGGCCGAGCAGCAGCGAGGCGGCGACGGCGATGGGCGTCAGCTTGGAATCGATGAACAGCGACGCCATGCGCCCGGCGAAGCCCTGCTTCGCCGGATCAGGGAAAGGGGAGGAGGCGCTCACGGGAGGATCTCGAGGGTTTGCCCTTCGCGCAGGCCGGCGGGCGGGTTGACGACGACCTTCTCGCCGGCGTCGAGGCCGGAGAGGATTTCCGTGCGGCCGTCCTGACTGGCGCCGGATTTCACAAGGCGGAGGACGGCGCGGTTGCCGTCACCGGCCACGAAGACGCGCTCCATCTGGCCGAGGATGGAGATCGCGTCGGCCGGGATAAGCAGGGCGCGGACCGGGGCGCCAGGCACCGATACGCGGACAAACTGGCCGGAGCGCACGGCGGTGCCGGCGGGCACGGTCAGCTTGGCCAGGACGCTGCGGGCGCTGGCGTCGGCGGCCGAGGAAAGCTCGGCCAGCGTCGTCACAAAGGTCTGGCCGCCCGCGGTGACCGTCAGCGGGGTGCCGGCCGCCAGGTTGCCGGTGAGCGAGTCGGGCACGGCTGCCTCGACCTGAAAGACATCGGTGCCCTCGAGTTCAAGCAGCGGGAAGCCGGGGGAGGCGAGGTCGCCGGCGTTGACGAGCTTGCGGGCGATGACCCCGGCGAAGGGGGCGCGGACCTCGGCGTAGCCCAGCATCACCTCGGCTTCGCGGACCATGGCCTGGGTCATGGTGAACCGGTCCTCGAGGCCGCGCACCATGTCGGCGGTGCTCGCGCCCTTGCCGAAGAGGTCGCGTTCCCGTTCCAGGTCGCGTTTGGCGACATTGAACTGGGACTGCGCCTGGGCGAGCCGGGCAGTGATTTCGCCCACGGAGATTTTCACGAGCAGGTCGCCGGCGGCCACACGCTGGCCGAGGGTGACCGGCAGCTCCTCGATGGTCCCCATGACCTTGGCGGCGAGCTGCGCGCGCTGGACGGGGCGGATGGTGCCGGTGACCTCGGTCAGGGCGGGATGGTCCTCGGCGACCGCCACGGCGAGGCGGACCTTGGCCGGGGGGAGCGCGGCGGCGGGATTGGCGGCCGGGGCGGCATGCTTGGTGCAGCCGGCCAGGAGGATCAGGGCGGCGGGGAGGAGATGACGGAGCGGTTGCATGGCGGAAGGTTGTCAGGGTTGCGGCAAAGGGGTGAGACCGAGGGCGCGGCGGAGCTCGACGAGGGCAAGCCGTTCATCGGCGGCGGCGACGGTCCGGCGGAGCCGGGCTTCGAGCAGGCGGCTTTCGGCGCCGATAAGGTCGGCGGTCAGGAGGGCTTCCTTCTCAAAACGGGCGCGGCTCAGGGCGGCGCCTTCCTCGGCCTGCTCGACGGTGCGGGCGGAAACGGTGAGACGCTCGACGGCGTCCAGATGGGCCAGGCGGGCCTGCTCAACCTCAAGGCTGATGCCGAGGGTGGCCTTGTGGAGCATGGCCTTCACTTCGGCGACACCGGCGCTGTTTTGGCGGATTTTGCCGGCGGTCTGGCCGCCATCGAAGATGTTGAAGTCCACGGAGAGGCCGGCCAGCCAGCTGTCGCCATGGCTGTCGGTTTTCCAACCCTGGTCATACTGGTAGCGGGCGAAGGCATTCACCGTCGGGCGGCGGGCACCGCGGGCGGCCTCGACCATGGCCTCGGCGGCGCGCACACGGGCCTGCAGGCCGAGCAGCTCGGGTCGCTGGGAGAAATCGCCGGTATCCGGCAGGGTCAGGCGGGCGAGCGCGGGATCGTCGTCGAGCAGTTCGACCGGGTCGCCGGTCGGTTCAAGTCCGAGGACAAACTGGAAGGCGCGGACGGCGAGGGCGGCGCCGTGCCGGGCGGAGGAGAGCGACTCGCGCGTCTGGGCGAGCTGCACCTCGAGGCTCAGCAGGTCGGCCTTGAGCAACTGGCCGGCCTCGAAGCGGTGGCGGGCGGCGCTGACGGCGGCCTCGTAGGCCTGGACTCCGCCTTGGACCGCGGCAACCGCCTCGCGCGCCTTGCGGATGTTCAGGGCGGCGCGCACGACTTCGGCGGCCAGCCGGTGGTGGGCGGTGCGGAGGTCGAGATCAGCCGCCTCGGCCCCGGCGCGGGCGGCGGTGCGGCCGGCGGAGGCGCGGCCGCCGGCGTAGAGATTGTAGGCGACGGTGCCGGTGGCGTTGAGATTGTCGATGCGGCCGGGATGATTGAAATCGAGGCCGAAGTTGAAGACGCGCTGGTTGAGGATGGAGCCGAACGCCATCA
>JBIJDP010000144.1:0-6241 GCA_044344065.1 Opitutaceae bacterium | reverse complement strand
CAAGTTCATGAGTCCGGCCAACGACCGCGTGGACAGCGATGCGCTGAGCTACCAGGTCCCCGGCGGCATGCTCAGCAATTTCCGCACGCAGTTGGTGGAAATGAAAATGGAGGCCAAGTTCAACGAGGTCATGGCCGAGGTGCCGGTCGTCCGCGAGGCACTGGGCTGGATTCCGCTCGTGACGCCCACCTCCCAGATCGTGGGCACCCAGGCCATGCTCAATGTGAAGTTCGGCCGCTGGAAGAATCTGGCGCAGGCCTCGGTGGACATCGCCCTGGGCAAATACGGCCGCCCGCCCGGCCCGGTGAATCCCGAGGTGCAGGCGCTGGCCCGCAAGCAGTCCGGCCAGGAGCCCGTCACGGGCAGGCCCGCCGATCTGCTCGCCCCCCGCATGCCCAAGCTCCGCGAGGAACTTGCGGCCAAGGGTCTGCCGGTTTCGGACGAGAACGCGGTGCTCTTCGCCATGTTCCCGCGCGAGACCGAGGCGTTCTACAAGCCGAAGCCCGCGGCGGCGCCCGCCCCGGCCGCGGTTGCGCCGGCTCCGGCGGCCGCGCCCTCCACGCTGCCCTTCACTCCCGCGGTGCCGGGCAAGGCGTCGCGCTATGCCCTCACCATCAATGAGCGCCGCTACGAGGCCACGGTCGAAATCCTGAATTGAGCCAGACATGAGCACTGCGAACGTCCCGAAACTTTTCGCCGAATTTCCGGCGGCCACTCCGGCCGACTGGCGCAAGGCCGCAGAGGAAGCTCTCGCGGGTGCGCCCTTTGAAAAGAAACTCATCACCCGGACGCCCGAAGGCATCGATCTTCAGCCCATCTACACGGCTGAGGACACCGCCCAGCTGCCCGAAATGTGGCCCGGCCTGCCGCCCTATGCACGGGGCACCGCACCGCTGGGTCAGCGCGCCGAAGGCTGGTACCTTTGCCAGGAACCCGACACAGCCAGCGCGGCCGCCTTCAACCGGGCGCTGCTGCATGACCTGCAGCGCGGCCAGAATGCCGTGAGCCTGCCGCTGCATCCCGCGGTGCGGCTTGGCACCCAGACAACCGGCCGGGGACTGCACCTTGCCACCATGGAAGACGTGGAACAGGTCCTGCATGGCGTGGACCTGGCAGCGGTGCCGCTGTTCACGCAGGCCGGCATCGCCGCGCAGCTGGTCACGTCCCTCCTCACGGGCTGGCTGGACCGTCAGGGCCGGCCGGCGTCCGATCTGCACGGGGCCGTGCTGTCCGATCCCCTTGGCGAACTGGTTGCCAACGGGGCGCTGCCGGTGGGATTGGAACAAATCTATGACAACATGGTGCGTCACCTCCGCGATGTGCGGCAGGCCGGTCTCGACCTGTGCACGGTCGGGATCAACGCCGCACCTTGGGCCGAGGGCGGGGCGAATGCCGTGCAGGAGCTGGCCTTCGGGCTGGCGACCGGCGTTGAGTACCTGCGCGAGTTGCATCAGCGCGGACTCAAGGTCAACGAAGCTGCGCCGCGTTTCCTCTTCACCCATGCGCTCGGCTCGAATCTCTTCATGGAGATCGCCAAGCTCCGGGCCTCGCGTCTGCTCTGGTCGCGGGTGGTCGGGGCCGCCGGCGGCGACGCCGCGGCGCAACGGCAGGTCTGCCACGGCCGCACCTCGCGCTGGAACAAGACCGTGCTCGATCCGCATGTGAACCTCCTGCGCACCACGACCGAGGCCTTCGCCGGCATCGTCGGTGGCTGCGCCGGCCTGCAGGTTGGCGCCTTCGACGAGTGCATCCGGCCCGCCGACGATTTTTCCCGCCGGCTGGCGCGCAACCTCCAAATCATCCTCGCCGAGGAGTGCCAGCTCGGCCGCGTGGTGGATCCCGCCGGCGGCTCGTGGTACGTGGAGACCCTCACGCAACAGCTCGCCGCCAAGGCGTGGACCCTGTTCCAGGAAGTGGAAGCGCACGGAGGCATGGCCGTCGCCCTGCGCAAGGGCCACCCGCAGGCGCTGGTCGAGAAGACCGCCGCCGAGCGCCTGTCCGCGGCGGAACTGCGCCGCGACGGCATCATCGGCACCAACCTGCATCCGAACCTGCGCGAGAAACTGCCCGAGGTTGAAACCGCGCCCCCCGCCCCGGCCGTGCCGGGCGCAGCCGTCACGGTGAAACCGCTTCCGCCCCGCCGCCGCGCCGAGCCGTTCGAGGCCCTGCGCCGTCGCACCGAGGCGCACCTCGCGCGCACGGGCGCCCGGCCCCGGGTCTTCCTCGCCACCTTCGGCCCGCGCAAGCAGCACACCCCCCGGGCCGAATTCTCGGCCGGTTTCTTCGCCGCCGGCGGTTTCGAGACCGTTTCCGCCAAGAGCAGCGAAACCGCCGCGGCGGCTGCGTCGGCGGCCCTCGCCTCCGGCGCGCCGGTCGTCGTGCTCTGCTCGACCGACGACACCTATCCGGCCCTCGTGCCGCCCTGCGCGCAGGCCCTCAAGGCCGCGGCCAAACCGCCGCTCGTTGTGCTCGCGGGCCTGCCCGCCACGCCCGAGCTGCAGGCGCAGTTCAAGGCGGCCGGCGTGGATGAGTTCATCCACGTGCGCGCCAACTGCCCGAAACTGCTCGAAGGTTGCCTGACCCGCCTCGGCCTCTGACCGAAAAATCCGCCATGAACTTTCCCGATTACACCACCCTCGAATTCAATCCCAAGGCCGCGGACGACACTCCGGTTGCCGGCCCGACGTCCGCCGACTGGGAGGCCGCCGTCCGCGCGGCCGCCCCTGCGCCGGCGGCGCTCGCCGACTGGCAGACCATCGAGCAGATTCCCGTCAAGCCGGTCTACGGCCCGGCGGATCTGCGCGACGTCGAGCACCTCGGCTACACCGCGGGCATCGCGCCCTTCCTGCGCGGCCCGTACGCCTCGATGTACGTGCTCAAGCCGTGGACCATCCGCCAGTATGCGGGATTCTCCACCGCCACCGAGTCGAACGCCTTCTACAAGCGCAACCTTGCCGCCGGCCAGATGGGCCTCTCCGTGGCCTTCGACCTCGCGACCCACCGCGGCTACGACAGCGACCACCCGCGCGTCGTCGGTGACGTCGGCAAGGCCGGCGTCGCCGTGGACAGCGTGCTCGACATGCAGGCACTCTTCGCCGGCATCCCGCTCGACCGCATCAGCGTCTCCATGACGATGAACGGTGCGGTGCTGCCCGTGCTCGCGTTCTACATTGTCGCCGCGATGGAGCAGGGCGTGAAGCCCGAGCAGCTCGCCGGCACGATCCAGAACGACATCCTCAAGGAATACATGGTGCGGAACACCTACATCTATCCGCCCATCCCCTCGATGAAGATCATCGCGGACATCTTCGAATACACGTCGCAGAAGATGCCGAAGTTCAACTCCATCTCCATCTCCGGCTACCACATGCAGGAGGCCGGGGCCACCGCCGACCTCGAGCTCGCCTACACGCTCGCCGACGGCCTCGAATACCTGCGCACCGGCATCAGGGCCGGCATCGACATCGACGCCTTCGCCCCGCGCCTCTCGTTCTTCTGGGCGCAGGGCAAGAACCTCTTCATGGAGGTTGCCAAGATGCGCGCCGGCCGCCTGCTCTGGGCGAAACTGGTGAAGCAGTTCAACCCGCAGAACCCGAAGTCCATGGCGCTGCGCACGCATTCGCAGACCTCGGGCTGGTCGCTCACCGAGCAGGACCCGTTCAACAACGTCGCGCGCACCTGCGTCGAGGCCATGGCCGCCACGCTCGGGCACACGCAGAGCCTGCACACCAACTCCCTCGACGAGGCCATCGCGCTGCCGACCGATTTCTCGGCCCGCATCGCGCGCAACACCCAGCTCTTCCTGCAGGCCGAGTCCGGCATTTGCAATGTGGTCGATCCCTGGGGCGGCAGCTACTACGTGGAGCGCCTCACGCACGAGCTGGTGCAGAAGGCCTGGGCGCACATCGAGGAGGTAGGGAAGCTCGGCGGCATGGCCAAGGCCATCGAGACCGGCCTGCCCAAGCTCCGCATCGAGGAGGCCGCCGCCCGCCGGCAGGCGATGATTGATTCCGGCCAGGAGACCATCGTCGGCGTCAACAAGCACCGCCTCGAACAGGAGGATCCGATGGAGATCCTCGAGGTGGACAACTCCGCGGTCCGCGAGTCGCAGATCAGGCAGCTCAAGGAACTCAAGGCCGCCCGCGACAGCGCCGCCGTGGCGCGCTGCCTCGCCGCGCTCACCGCCTCAGCCAAATCGGGCGAGGGCAACCTGCTCGCGCTCAGCATCGAGGCGGCCAGGGCCCGCGCCACGCTGGGTGAAATTTCCGATGCCCTGGAGGTTGTCTACGGCCGCTACAAGGCCCAGATACGTTCCGTGTCCGGCATCTACAACCGCGCCTTTTCCGGCGGTCATTCCGAAGTGTCCCGCGTCCGCGAGATGGCGGATGCCTTCGCCGCCCGCGAGGGCCGGCGTCCGCGCATCCTCATCGCCAAGCTCGGCCAGGACGGCCACGACCGCGGCGCCAAGGTGGTCGCCACCGCCATGGCCGACATGGGCTTCGACGTGGACATCGGACCGCTTTTCCAGACCCCGGAGGAAGCCGCGCGCGATGCGGTGGAGAACGACGTCCACATCGTCGCGATGAGTTCGCTGGCCGGCGGTCACAAGACCCTGCTCCCGCAACTCGTGGGCGAGCTCAAGAAGCACGGCCGGGAGGACATCCTGGTCGTCGCCGGCGGGGTGATCCCCGCCCAGGACTACACCTTCCTTTACGATCATGGCGCCGCGGCGGTCTTTGGCCCCGGCACCCCGGTACCGCGGTCCGCCGCCCTGCTGCTGGAAAAACTGGGTGCGGGCGGGGTTGACTGACGACGGCCCCCTGCCGGACAGTGTTGTCCGTCGCGCCCAGCCCCGGCGCGACGCCACCCCCGTGAACCCTGAAGCCTCACGACCCGACTGGGTGCCGGCGGACGCCGGCAAGGAATTCACGACCCACGTCGTGCCCGGCAAGGCCGCACCCGCGCCGCATCGCCGGCCGGTCAAGCGGCGCGGCGTGGACAAGGCCGAGGCCCTCGCCGCCGCGATCCGTGGTGGCGACCGGGGCGCGCTCGCCCGCGGCATCACGCTCATTGAGAGCCGCGCGGCCACGCACCGCGCCGCGGCCGACGAACTCCTGCACCTGCTCACCCCCCAGTCCGGCGGGGCCATGCGCGTGGGCGTGACCGGCGCCCCGGGCGCGGGCAAGAGCACTTTCATTGACGCGCTCGGCGTGCAGCTCTGCGACGCCGGCCGGCGCGTGGCCGTGCTCTCGGTGGACCCGAGCAGCCCGGTGACGCACGGCAGCATCCTCGGGGACAAGACCCGCATGGAAAACCTGTCGCGCCGGCCGCAGGCGTTCATCCGGCCCTCGCCGAGCGGCGGTGAACTCGGCGGCGTGGCGCGGCGCACCCGCGAGACGATCGTGCTCTGCGAGGCCGCCGGCTTCGATGTCGTGCTGGTTGAGACCGTGGGTGTGGGCCAGAGCGAGGTGCTCGTCCGCGGCATGGTGGATTGTTTCCTCGTGCTGCTGCTGGCCGGGGCGGGGGACGAATTGCAGGGCATCAAGAAGGGCATCCTCGAACTCGCCGACCTCCTGGCCGTCAACAAGGCCGATGGCGACAACCGCGCGCACGCTGAAGCCGCGCGGCGGGAGTTCGGCCGGGCGCTGCATTACCTCGCGCCGCCGGCCGGGGTCTGGCAGCCGCAGGTGCTGGCGTGTTCGGCCGTGACCGGCGAGGGCATCGCCGATGTCTGGACGACCGTGGAAAAGTTTTTCGCGCAGAGCCGCGAGGGCGGTGAGTTTGCCGCCCGGCGGCAGGCACAGGCGCTCGCCTGGCTCGATGCACTCGTCACCGAGGGTCTGCGCGAAGCCTACGCGCAGCGGAGCGGACTGGCGCCGCTCGCCGCGGAAATCGAAGCCCAGGTCCGCAGCGGGGTGCTGCCCGCCCCCGAAGGCGCGCGCCGCCTGCTCGCCGCCGCGGGATTTGCCCCATGAAAGTATTACCCTGCATGCGCACTGCTGGCCAAGATTCGCGCAGTCACGGCTGCACGCGAATGGCTAGAATGCGACCGTCCCGAAATCTCTTTTTACCATGATCCAATCCATCGACCATCTGGGCATCGCCGTCCGCTCGCTTGACGAGGCGGTGCCGCTCTACGAAAAGGCGCTGGGGCTGACCTGCCTCGGCCGTGAGGAAGTCGCCTCGCAGAAGGTGCGGACGGCATTCTTCGACGTCGGCGGGGTGCATCTGGAACTCCTTG
>JBIJDP010000060.1:0-8503 GCA_044344065.1 Opitutaceae bacterium | reverse complement strand
AAATTTGAGCGCGCACGCCGCAAACGCCGGAGCCGTCCCGGGGGATTATAGTGCGGGCTCAATTGACTTATAGACCCGGAACAACATTCTGCTTCACCCAGTCCACACTCCCAAGAAATGTCTGAACCCGAAAACAAGAAGAAACGCAGCCCGCTCAAGAATCTACCTCCGGATCGTTTTCAACCGAAGGTACTGTTGATCTGGGTGGCCATCGCCATTGCGGCGTTTACCCTGCTTTACTGGACGCCGGGCCGACTGAGTGCACCCGCGACTTTCAAGGTGCAGCAAGTCGTTGAACTGGCCGAACAAGGCAAGATCAAGGAAGGCGTGATTCGTCCCGACGCCAGCGGCGGTCGCGACTGGGCAGTGGTTACCGGCGAACTGAAGGAAGCGGTGCCGGTGACGCCGGGCAGCACCGAGAAGACCTTCAAGTTCCGCGCCGCGGGCCGTCTGACCGATGCCAGCATGGAACGCCTCCAGAAGGCCCAGGTCTTTTCCGAGCAGCCCGCGACGACGATGTGGACGCAAATCGCCGCGCAGGTGATTCCCTTCCTGCTGATCATCGGCCTGTTGTATTTCCTGTTCGTGCGGCAACTGCGCCAGGCCGGCCGCGGCGCCATGAGCTTCGGCAAGAGCCGCGCCAAGCTGCTTACGCGGGACCGGGACAAGATCACGTTCTCCGATGTCGCGGGCTGTGACGAGGCGAAGGAGGAGGTCAGCGAGGTGGTGGAGTTCCTTAAGGACCCCAAGAAGTTCACCCGGATGGGCGGACGCATTCCCAAGGGCATTTTGATGGTCGGGCCCCCGGGCACCGGCAAAACGCTGCTCGCCAAGGCTGTCGCCGGCGAGGCGGACGTGCCCTTCTTCTCCATTTCCGGTTCCGATTTCGTCGAGATGTTTGTCGGCGTCGGCGCCAGCCGCGTGCGCGACATGTTCGAGCAGGGTCGCAAGAACGCCCCCTGCCTGATCTTCATTGATGAAATCGACGCCGTCGGCCGCCAGCGCGGCGCCGGTCTCGGCGGCGGCAACGACGAGCGTGAGCAGACCCTGAATTCCCTGCTGGTGGAGATGGACGGATTTGATGCCAACGAAGGGGTCATCATCATCGCCGCGACCAACCGCCCGGACGTGCTGGACAGCGCCCTGTTGCGTCCCGGCCGCTTCGACCGCCAGATTTACGTCGACCTGCCCGATCTCAACGGCCGCGAGCAGATCCTCCGGGTCCATGCGCGCAAGATCAGCCTCGCGGAAAACGTCGATCTTTCCGTCATCGCTCGCGGCACGCCCGGTCTTTCCGGAGCCGAGCTGGCCAACCTCCTGAACGAGGCCGCCCTGCTCGCCAGCCGCCGCAACAAGAAGAAGGTCGAGATGATCGACGTTGATGATGCGCGCGAGAAGGTGCAGTTCGGTCGCGAACGCCGCCGCCTGATGGATGACGAGGAGAAGAAGCTGACCGCCTACCACGAGGCGGGCCATGCGCTCGTGCAGGCCGTGCTCGATGACGGCCACATGCCCGTGCACAAGGTCACCATCATCCCGCGCGGTCGCAGCCTGGGCAGCACCATGTTCATCCCGAAGCGGGACATCCTCACCCACGCCAAGAAGCGCATGCTCAACCAGATTGCCATGGGCCTGGGCGGGCGGATCGCCGAGGAGATCGTGCTCGGGGAAATTTCCAGCGGTGCGGCCGGCGACATCAAGCAGATCACCAAGATCGCACGCCACATGGTCTGCGACTGGGGCATGAGCCCGCTGGGTCCGATCGCCTTTGGCGACAACCAGGACACCGTGTTCCTGGGCCGGGAGATCACGCGCAACGAGAACGTCTCGGAGGAGACGGCCCGCAAGATCGACCAGGAGATCCACACCATCATCGACGAGCAGTACACGCGGGCGACCGCCATCCTCACGGAAAAGCGCACCACGCTCGACAAGATCGCCGAGGCCCTGCTCGAGCACGAGACCCTCGACGGCAAGCATGTGTACGAAATCCTCGAGTTTGGTGAAATCCGCTCGCCCATCATCGCCGTGCCGCCGCCCCTGAAGGACGACAAGAATGCCGGCAAGAAACCGACGGAGAAACCCGCCACGCCCGAATCGACCTCCACCGATGGCACGGCTCCCCAGCCGTCGCCGGCCTGAGTCCGTCGGGGTCCAAGGATTTTCAGTCGCGACTAATCACATCGCGCCTTTTTGCTTCGTATTGCCAACTGTTCAAGCGATTGAGTCTGAGGCCGGGGCGCGTTAGCAAACTTTCGATCCGCAAACTTTTTTGCCGCAAAAAGGCGCAAGTAACAAAGGGCGAGGGGAGCCGTGCCTGCGCCTATGGGCGCGCGGGAGAGCCGCACTGCAAGGTCGATTTTTTGCGCCTGCTTGCGGCCATTCCTTCCGGGATGGGTCGTCCTGCTGAATACGCGGTGGAGCTACATGCGGCATCCACATTTTCATGATTGGCAGCAGTTGGGAGGCCCGCTGGGATGCGTCCATGAATATTTGCTGCATTGGCGCCGGGTATGTCGGCGGACCCACCATGGCAATGATCGCGCTGAAAGCCCCCGGCATCCGGGTGACGGTCGTGGACATGAACGCCGCCCGGATCGCCGCCTGGAACAAGGGCGACCTGCCGATCTATGAACCAGGCCTGGCGGAGGTCGTGCAGCAGGCCAAGGGTCGCAACCTGTTTTTCTCCACGGATGTGGCTGGCAGCATCAAGTCGGCCGACATCATTTTCGTGGCGGTCAACACGCCCACCAAGACCTACGGCGTGGGGGCGGGTCGGGCCGCGGACCTGCGTTACATCGAATCAGTCGCCCGGACGATTGCCGAGCACGCGGAGAGCGGGAAAATCATCGTCGAGAAATCCACCATTCCGGTGAAGACGGCCGAATCCATCAAGACGATCGTCAGTTCGAATTCCAAGGGCTTGAAGTTCCAGGTGCTTTCCAATCCCGAGTTTCTGGCGGAAGGCACCGCAATGCGGGACCTGGAGAGTCCCGACCGCGTACTCATCGGCGGCGAACGGACGCCCGAGGGCGAAAAGGCCATGCAGATGCTGGTGGATGTCTACGCCCACTGGGTGCCGCGCGAACGCATCATCACGACCAATCTCTGGTCCTCCGAGCTCTCCAAGCTGGTGGCCAACGCCTTCCTCGCCCAGCGCATCTCCTCAATCAACTCGATCTCCGCCCTGTGCGAGGAGACCGGGGCCGATGTGGATGAAGTGGCCAATGCCATCGGCAAGGACAGCCGGATCGGCCCGAAATTCCTGAAGGCCTCGGTCGGCTTCGGCGGATCGTGCTTTCAGAAGGACATCCTGAACCTCACCTACCTTTGCGAGTCCTTCGGCCTGGCGGAGGTGGCGGCATATTGGGCCGGCGTGGTCAGCATGAACGACTGGCAGAAACAGCGTTTCTCCAACCGCATTGTCCAGGAGCTTTTCAACACCGTGGCCGACAAGAAAATCGCCGTGCTCGGTTTCGCCTTCAAGAAGGACACCAACGACACGCGTGAATCGGCCGCGATCAATGTCTGCCGCGACCTGCTGGCCGAGCACGCTAACGTCTGCGTCTATGACCCCAAAGTGGCGGCGGCGGACATCATCGCCGACACTCTCGGCAAGGGTAACGCCAACCCGCGGCTGACAGTCGCCAAGGACGCGTATGCGGCCTGTGACGGGGCTCATGCCATCGCCATCGTCACGGAATGGGACGAGTTCAAAACCCTCGATTACGCCCGCATCCACGCGGCGATGCCCAAGCCCGCGTGTCTCTTTGACGGTCGCAACATCGTGGATCTCGCGGCGCTGCGCAAAATCGGCTTCAAGGCGTTTGGCATCGGCAAGTAAGGCCGGTCAACCGGGGTTTTTGGCCAAAGAAGGTTCGGCAGGCCAGCGAGCTTGCTCGCGCCCAATCGCGCCCGCAAGCGGGCTGCCTACCGCTACCGCATTGAGCCAGTTTGAGCTTTTGGCCCCTCGCCCGGGAGGAGATTAACCCGCTTCGACGGCAACCGATGTCTGGAAGAGCGGCAGTTTCTCCACCGTCGTTTCCAGCACGTCTGCGGCTGCGCAGCCCAGCCAGTCTTCCAGGACCGTCGCGTAAACCTGCCGGAAATCGGTGGAGTGCACGAGGTCCTGGTATCGGGTAAGGTCCAGCCCCGGCGCAGTCCCCAGGACAGGTCCCTGCAGGTTCGGCCCCATGATGAACAACGGCGCGGCGGTGCCGTGATCCGTGCCCCCGGCCTCATTTTCAGCGGCACTGCGGCCGAACTCCGAAACCGTCATGGTCAGCACCTGCTGCTCCAGTCCGCGGGCCTCGAGTGCCTGTTGGAAGGACTGCAGTCCGGTGGACAGCGTCCGGAGCAGGTTGGCGTGGGCATGCGCCTGATGGCTGTGGGTGTCGAAACCACCGAGCGAAAGGACGTAGATCTGCGTGGAACTGTCCGAGCCGATGTGGCTGGCGATGCGCTGGAGGGACGCGGCGAAGCCCTCGTTGCGGCGCAGCAAGGGAAAGCTGCGGCTGGCCTCGGCGGCAGGTCGAAGGCAGTAGGGGGTTTCTTCCGTGAGATAGGCCGCCTTGGGAGGCATGGCGTGGTCGCGATCATCCAATGGCATCTGGTCCAGGTAACGACCGAGCCAGCCGGTATTGGCGGATTCACGCTGACGTCCGCCGACCGCCCAGATTTCCGAGGAGCGGAAATGGCTGCGGCTGGGCTGGGCGTAGCCGACATTCTGCACCACGGTCATTTTCCCGGCCAGGCACAGGTCGCGCATGGCCCGGCAGGCCGGATGAAAGCCGCATTGTTCGGTCAACGGCAGGATCCGTGAAGTCGCGATGCCAAGGGTGGGACGCAGCCGTTGGTAATTGCCATCATCCAGGGGAATGAGGGTGTTGAGCCCGTCATTGCCGCCAATCAATTGGATCAGAACCAGCACCCGGCGGGATGGATCCAGCAAGGGGGTCCGGGCCAACAGACTGATTGGTGTCGCAGCCGCATGAGCCAATGTCAGCAGCCCCATGGCTTTGCCGGACCAGCTGATGAATTCGCGGCGGGTGGTGACTGGCGTGGCCAACTCGCGGGGCGTGGTTGAAAGCGGCGGCATGGGGTTTCCGGCGGGACAATCCTTGGCGGTCGCGAGGTGTGAGGCCAAGGCAATATCCTACATTCCCAGCGAAGTGCGGTAAAGGCGCGGCACGCGCTTGGTCACCGAGCACAGCGTTTCCCACGGGATGGTGTCGGCGTTGCGGCTGAATTCGCTGATGGTGATTTCCCCGGTGCCCTGCCGGCCGACGAGTACGGCCGCATCACCGCATTTCACCGTCGGCACATCCGTGACATCCACGATCGTCTGGTCCATGGTCACGCGTCCCAGCACCGGGCAGCGGCGGCCGTGGATGAGCACCTGGGCGCGGTTGCTCGCGGCCCGCGGAATGCCGTCGCCGTAGCCGGCGCAGAGGATGGCGATGGTGGAATCGCGCTCCAGCGTCCGGGTGCGCCCGTAGCTGATGCCGGTGCCGCGCGGCAGCTGCTTCACTAGTCCGATGCGGGTGTGAAAACTGAACACCGGCTCGGTGTGCACCTGGGCGAGCATCGAGTTGGGGTGGGGGAGAATGCCAAACTGCAGGAGTCCCACGCGCACGGCGTTGAACGGACTCGCGCCGGGCATGCTCTCGAGGCCGGAGCTGTTGTCGGCGTGGATGAAGATCTCCGTCGGACGGATATTCTCACAGCGGGCGAGGGCGGCGAGGAACCGGCGGCGCTGCTCGGAGGTGAACGCGGCATCGTCATCCGGGCTGGCGAAGTGGGTGAAGATGCCGGCGAGACGCAGGTGCGGTGCCGCCATGATGCGCGCACAGAGAGCCGGGGCCTCCTCATGCCAGACGCCCAGGCGGCCCATGCCGGTGTCGATTTTCAAGTGCACCGCGACCGGCCGGCCACTGGCGCGGCCGACGGCGTCGAAGCGGTTGACTTCTTCCACCGACGAAACTGTCGCGGCGAGGTCGTAGTCGGCGAGGCAGCCGTCCTCCTCCGGGAGCAACGGACTCAGGATCAGAATGGGCCAGCCGGGACCGAGTTCGCGGAGCGCGGCGGCCTCGGTGACGTTGGCAACGGCGAAGAGGTCGGCGCCCGAATGCATCAGGCGGGCGGCGGTCTGGTGCAGGCCGTGTCCGTAGGCGTCGGCCTTGACCACGGCGACATAGCGGATGTGCGCCGGCAGGGAGGCGCGGATGAGGCGCAGGTTGCGCTCCAGGGCGGCGAGGTCGATTTCGGCCCAGCAACGATGGGGGTGGATGTGGCTGAAAGTCTGGCTCATGGGGCGCGGTGGATCCGGGGGGTCCAAGTCTTGTAACCGGGTTCCTCGTGCAGGAAAGCGTCGGGTGCGTCGGTCAGGGCAAAGAGGTCGGCGTGATCGGCCGCGGCCAGGAGGTCGGGCAGATGGTAGGGCGTCGAAGTCACCCCGGGCGGGGGCGTGGTCCAATGGCGGAAGCCTGCCGGCATAACCAGGGAGCCGGAGAGTTCGGCGGTGGGCACGCGCTGCAGTTGCCCGCCGGGGACATAGCGGTGCCAGGTTTCCCGCCGGGCATCGGCGATGATCTGCGCATCTGGGCGGTTGAGGGCATGGGCCACCACGGCGAGACTGCAGTACCCGAACACCGGTCGTGGCTGAAGCACATTCCAGGTGCGCAACGCCATCGCCGACGTGCGGATACCGAGGATCGAGCCCGGCCCTTCGCAGAATATAAAGGCGCGGAAGACCGCCGGATCGAGCTTGAGCTCCTGGCAGGCGGTGAAGAGCCCGATCCCCGCCTCGGTCCCGGCCCCGGCCCAGCGGTCCTCGCTCGCCGTCCGTCCCAGCCAGCCGACCTGGATGCGGGCGGAGGCGGCATCCAGCAGCAGCAGGGGCGCATGGCTGGCTCGGAGCTCTTGAAGGCTGGGCATGCCTTGGACGAAACGCGGGGAAAAACGCGGCTGCAAGCGTGCAGAATCCGGCATTGACCGTGCCATGCTCCGGCGTAGCGTGACCAATTCCTTCAAGCCAAACGCTCCATTCATCACCGTGAACGTCCAACTAGATCCCATCTCCGACACCCGTAAGAACCTCGTGGTCACCCTCGACAAGAACGAGGTCGACGCCGAGCACCAAGCCGTGGTGGCCGAGTTCACCAAGCTGGCCCGTCTGCCCGGTTTCCGTCCCGGCAAGGCTCCCGCGGCGATGGTGCTGAAGCGCTTCGCCAAGGACATCGCCGACGAGTTCAAGCAGAAGGTGATCACCAAGGCCTACCGCGAAGGCCTCGAAAAGCAGAAGCTGGACGTGCTCAACATCGTGAAGGTGGAGCCGGGTCCCATCGAGCCGGGTCTTTCCGCCGCGGTCACCCTTACGGTCGACATTCGCCCCGAGTTCAAGCTGCCGGAGTACACCGGCCTCGCGACGGTGGTGAGTTCAACCGCCGCCAGCGACGAGGAAGTCGACAAGGTTATCGAGGGCCTGCGCAGCGAGCGCGCTGAGTTCAAGATGGCCGACCGGGCCGCCCAGAAGGGCGATTACGTGAAGCTTTCCTACGAGGGTACCATCGACGGCAAGCCCGTGGCGGACCTCGTGCCCGACAAGCAGATTTACGGCAAGGTCCCGCAGACCTGGGAAGAGGTCGAAGGCGAGAACGAAGGCGTCATCCCGGGCCTCGGCCGTCAGCTGGCCGGATTGAAGACCGGAGAGAAAAAATCCGTGAGCGTTGAATTTCCCGCAGAATTTCCCGCCGCCCCCGCGCTGGCCGGCAAGCAGGCCAGCTACGCCGTCGAGGCGCAGGAAATCCGCGAGCGCGTGCTCCCGGCGATGGACGAGGCCTTCTTCAAGGCCCAGCAGGTCGACAACCTCGACGGGTTGAAGGCCAGCGTGCGCAACAACCTGAAGCTCCAGAAGGAATACCAGAACCGCGGCGAGCAGCGGCGCCAGATCACGGAAGCCCTCGCGGCCGCCGTTGATTTCGCCGTGCCGGAATCGCTCGTCGAGAGCGAGACCCAGAGCGTGCTGCGGCAGTTCATCGAGGAGAACATGCGCCGGGGCGTCGCGCAGGAGCAGTTTGAAAAGGACAAGAAGGAGCTCTTCGAAAGCGCCGGCAAGGCCGCGTCCAAGCGCGTGAAGCTGCAGCTGATCCTCGCGAAGATCGCGGAGGCGGAAAAGATCCAGGTTTCGGAGAAGGACATCGACAGCTTCATCTACCGCGAGGCCATGCGCTCCAACCAGAAGCCCGACAAGCTCGCGCGCGATCTCGCGAAGAACCGCGACGCGCTCCGCTCGGTGCAGCAGTCCATCATATTCGACAAGGCGGTTGATTTCCTGGTTTCCAAGGCTACGGTGTCCGAACAAACACCGAAGGCCTAAACCAAGACATCACCGTGAGCTATTACGTCCCAATTGTTCTCGAAAATACCGGCCGCGGCGAGCGGTCGATGGACATCTATTCCCGCCTCCTCAAGGACCGCATCATCTTCATTGGCACGCCGATAG
>JBIJDP010000059.1:0-8512 GCA_044344065.1 Opitutaceae bacterium | reverse complement strand
AGCCCTCCACGAGACCGCCGACCCCGACCTGCTCTACCTCATCCTCCTGCTGCACGATATCGGCAAGGCGGAGGGCATCCAGGGTCACGCCGACAGCGGCGTCCGCATCGCCGGTCCCATCATGGACCGCCAGGCGATTTCGCCCCGGATGAAGAAGGTTGTTTCATTTGTCATAAAAAATCATCTCATCATGGCACGATTCTGGCAGAAGCGGGATGTAGATGACCCCCAGACTGCCGCTGCCTTCGCCGAACTCGTCGAGGATGACGAACAGCTTCGCTATCTTTATGTCCATACCTTCTGCGATGCCCGCGGCACCGCGGCCAGCCTCTGGAACAGTTACAAGGACACCCTTCACACCAGCCTCTACCGCTCGACCCTAGAACGCTTGAAACTTGGCGAGGCTGTCCACGCCAGTTATCAGGAGAGAAAGCTCATGATCCAACAGGAACTCATCGCCCGCACCATCCCCGGCATCAGCCCGGAGGAAATCACGGCCCACTTCGGCCTCCTGCCGGAACGCTATTTTGTGCACACCGACTCCGCCGAGATTTCCCTGCACATCTCGATGGTCAACCGGCTCCTCAAGTCCATTTCCGGGGCCGACTCGGTCGGTTCGCTCAAGCCCATCATTGACTGGAAGGACGACATCAACCGCTCCCTCACGATCGTCAACGTGGTCACCTGGGACCGCGCCGGGCTCTTTTACAAGCTCGCCGGCGCCTTCAGCGTCGCGGGGCTCTCCATCCTCGGCGCCAAGGTCATCTCGCGCTCCGACCATATCGCCATCGACACCTTCTACGTGGTCGAGCCCGGCCGCGGCGTCGTCCAGAGCGTCAACGCCCAGGAAACATTCGCCAAGACCATCGAGTCGGCCCTGGTCACCAACCGCGACCTCTACCCGGAGATTTTCGCCCAGGCCAAGAAGCTCACCAGCCGCTACGCCGCCAATCCCAACGCCGGTCCGCACACCTCGTTCCCGCCCACCGTCGAGGTGTACCACGAGCTCTCCATGGAGCGCACGATCGTGGACATCCAGGCCCGCGACCAGATCGGCCTCCTCTACCGTCTCGCCAAGACGATTTCCGACCAGGGTTTCGACATCACCTTCGCCCGCATCGGCACCGAGCGCGGCGTCGCCCTTGACACCTTCTACATCGAGAGCTCCGACCCCGCCCGCCCCGCTGACAGCGCCCGTTTACATACGCTCCGGGACACGCTCGCCGAGATCATCAAACCGGCCGAGCCGGAAGCTCCCTCGAAGTAGGCCTGAGGACTCTTTCTCCCCAATCCGTCCGTTCACGTGCCCACATCGTACTCGTTCTCGTAATCGTTCTCGAAACGAACACGACCTGCGTCGAGAACGAGAAAGAGTACGATTACGAGAACGAGTTCACTGGCGCGACCCCGGCGGAAGAAAGATAAAGAGGAAAGAGAAAGATTAGCCAAATCGGCCTTGGTCAGGGGAAATACTGGCCATCACCGTCGCATCCATCAAAACTGCCCGCCGTGGCAGCTCATCCGGCCAAACCTAAAAACCCTCCGCCCTCCGGTTTTCCCCATCCGGTATCGGAAGCTCTCTACGCCATCGCGGCGCTGGCGGGCCGCGACCTCCCCGCCACCGCCGCCGCGCAGACCGCCCTCGCAATCATGGTCCGGGCCGTCCACGCCCGCAGCGGCGCCCTATTGCTCTTCAACCCCGACACCAACCGACTGGAGTTGGAGGCCCAGCACCTTCTTCCCAATGTCGAAAACGGCCTGACCTTTGAACTGGGCCAGGGCCTGCCCGGGTGGGTCGCCCTGCACGGCCAACCGCTCCTCGCGACCGATGTCAACTCCGACGCCCGCTACCGCGCGGTGCATGACCACGTCCGCTGCCAGATGGCCGTCCCGCTGCGAGCGGACGACCACGTCGTCGGCGTGGTCTTCGTTGACCATGAAAGCACCGGGGCCTTCACCGCCACGGAGCTTGATCTGCTGGTCACACTCACCGATGAGACCGCCCGCATGTTGCGCCGTCTCTGGCACTTCGAACACCTGCAGGGCAAGGCCCGCCAGTTCGAAACCCTCATCACCACCGGCCAGTCGCTGGTCGCCAAGCTCGAGGCCCAGGAACTGTATGACGCCCTGACTCGTGACGCCCGGCACATGCTGGCCGGTCGCGTCTGCTCCCTGTTGCTGCATGACTCGGAGCGCAACACCCTGCGCTGCGTCTCACTCGCGGCGGAAAGCCCCCTCACTCCGCCGCCCGGCGACCACTCGCCCGCGACCTGCCTCGCCGGTGTCACCCTCAATACCCGCCGCCAGGCCGAGTTTCTCGACATCCAGTCGCCCGAGTATCGCGGCCTCGCCGACCTGCCGGAAGATCCCGGACTCCACTCCGTCCTCATCACGCCCCTCATTTATGAACAGGAGGTGCTCGGCGCGCTCATCGTGTTCAGCGGACGCATCCATCGCTTCGACAACGACGCCAAACGCCTCTGTGCCGCCCTCGCCAGCCTCGGTGCCGTCGCCCTCCAGAACACCCGGCTTTACGCCCGTGTCTTTCGCAGCGAGGAAACCCTCCGTAAGAGCGAACAGCTCACCACCCTCGGCCTGCTCGCCGCCGAGATCGCCCATGAGATCCGCAACCCGCTCACCGTGCTCAAGCTCCTGCACGGCGGACTCGGCCTTGATTTCGCCGCCGATGATCCCCGCCGCACCGACATGCGGGTGATCGGCGAGAAGCTCGACCAGCTCGAGGCCATCGTCACCCGCGTCCTCCAATTCGGCAAAACCCCCTCCAACCTCCACTCGCGCTGGTCGCTGGCCGAGATCGTCAGCGATACCCTCCTGCTCGTCCGCCTCAAGCTCGCCCAGGCCAAGGTGCAGGTGCACTACGAACCACCCGCCCGCACTCCCTTCGTCGAAGGCCACAAGGGCCAGCTCCAGCAAGTTCTGCTCAACGTGATCCTCAACGCCATGCAGGCCATGCCCGGAGGCGGCAGCCTCACCGCCACATTAGGCACCGAGGGCAACGCCGCCGTGCTCGACCTGACCGATACCGGCACCGGCATCCCGCCGGCGATCCGTGACCGCATCTTTGATTCCTTCCTGTCCGGCCGCGAAGGCGGCACCGGCCTCGGTCTCGCCATCGCCAAGCGCGTCATGCTCAGCCATCACGGCGACATCGTCCTGGTCTCCACCGGCTACAAGGGTACCACCATGCGCCTGAAGCTCCCCCTGGCGAGGTAGGGGCCTGCTGGCAGGTGATTTGTAGGTGCGTCGCTCGTTGACGCCCAAGGGCGCACACAAGGTGCGCCCCTACGCCGAGCCATCGCCTGCCAGCAGGCTCCTTGTTGCTACCCAAGGCAATGCCACCTTCGGATATTGAATCCGAAGGGAAATAATCTTCCGCTTCATTCCCACGTCCCATGCCCCTGCCGCCCACCGATCCCCGCGCCGGCGAAATCGCCCGCAAGAAACTCACCCTGGCCATCGTCTGCGGCGCACTGGTCGTCGGCGCACTGCTGCTGCTGGTGCTGCCCGTGAAACTCCCGCTGCCGCTGCGCCTCGGTCTGGCCTTCACCGATCTCGTCGCCGCCGCCGCCGTGTGGCTGGTCGGCCGGCAGCATTTCTCGGAGAAGTGATTGTCGCTGTCCCAAGCAGGGCAGGTCTCTGACCTGCCTTTTGACGTTTACCCGCAGTCCAACGTGCCAAAGGCGGGTCAGAGACCCGCCCTACCTGACTTCACGAAGGATTCAGCTTCAGATCCACCATCAAATCCGACGCGATCTTCTCCAGGTCGGCGCGCACGGCGGCCAGACTGGCAGTCGCCGGTACCGCCACCCGTACCCGTGCCTGAAACAGGGTCCCGCCACCCATCGGGGCGCTGACCCGCTCGGAAGCGAGATCCTCGACGTTCAGCCCGTGGGACGCCAGCACCGCGGAAACCGCCCGCAGGATTCCCGGCCGGTCCTGCCCGACCAGTTCCAGCGACGCAATCGTGCCCGTCAGACCCACCGGCACGCCGCTCGCCGTGTGCAAAATGACGCGCAGCCCGGCCGACTCCAATTCACGCAGGGCACGGACCAGGCCGTCGGCCTTTTCCGCGGGCACCTCGACGCGCAGGATGCCGGCAAATTGTCCGCTCAGATGGCACATGCGGCTCTCGAGCCAGTTGCCGCCGTTGTCCGCCACGCGGGATGCGACCAGTTGCACCAAACCGGGACGGTCCGCCCCGATGATCGTCATGACTAGGTTCGTGAGCATGCGGACTTATTACACGGGCCGGAGTGCTCAGCAATCCAAAGCCTCGGTCATCCGCGTCCACAAGGGCTCGTTTTCAAATCAGAAGTCTGGCTGTGCGCCGCTATCAGGGCGACTCCTGCCGGGAGCAGGAGCGAGCCTGGGCGGGATGGCAAAATCCCAATCGTGCCCACAGCATCAGCGGTAGGCAGTCCGCTGGCGGGCGCGGATTGGGCGCGAGCAAGCTCGCTGAGCAACCGAAACCTCTTATGAAAACACACGCCCAAACTCCCTCCCATCTTTCGGACAGCGGAACTTGGGGACGTGCGCTATGACTTCAGCTTACGGTCCCCGCGCGTGTGCTCATCATGCGTGGCGTTCCAGTAGGAGTCGGCCCATTGCTTGGAAAATCGTTCCTGGTCCGGGTAGGCATACTCGGCCGAGGCCGCATGGCCGGCCTCCTTGCGAAACAGGAACAGCTGCCGCGCCACGTCATGGACCAGCGAACCCGACGGCGGCAGTTTCGGAAAAATCCTGCGCCCAAGCTGCTTCAACCGGGCCAGCGGGCTGCGCGCCGGCCTGGACCCCGGCCGCTCGGGCCGGAAGGTCCAGGCCTGCTCCAGCCGGCAGTCCATCGACCGCAGCGTGGTCGTCAGTCCGAGCTGGTTGAAGAACGTGCAGGAGGTGGGCTCATTGTAGGGGCTGCGCTCGACCGGGCAGATGAGCAGCTCCACGTCCTGGAGATAGGGCGAGACGTTCATGCCGCTTTCGAGTGCCAGCACCCCCTGCTCCTCCAGACAATCAATGATCCGCTTCAGGCCCCAGAACGGGTAGCGGAGGTGATAGAGCACGCCAAAGAACAGGATCACATCGAAGCGTCCGAACGTCTCGGGCGTGAGGTCGTAGAGGTTCATCTGCCGCATCTGCACCTTTGACCCGAAATGCGGGATGAGCAGCTCCACCGCTCCCGTGGAGAGATCGTTGTCGATGCCGATCACTTCCCGCGCGCCCCGCCGCTCGGCCTCGAACGAAAAGAGTCCGTCGCGGCAGCCGATGTCCAGCACCCGCTTGCCCTTGAAGTCCACCGATTCGAGGCACTGCAGGTTGAAGGACCACATTTCCTTGAACAACGGCACCTGCGAGGTCGTGGTGACGCCCTCCCCGAGGTCGATCGTGTGATACCAGCGGTAGCGGCCGACGGCCTCGAGCAGTTCCACGCGGGATTTCTTCATGAGAGTGGAGCATGGCCCGCCGCACGCAGACATGCCAGCGCCGAACGGCGCGAACGCCGAAGGTTGGGGGAGAAAACGGTCAACGTTTAACTTTTAACGCTCAACACTCAAGAGTGTGGGGTGTGGCTACGAGCGTGTGCGAGTGGAGCTCACGCTGCGAATGCCCAATCTCCACTCGCTTACGCTCGTAGCTAAGTTTCCGGAGCCGCACTTAAGCGTTCAGCGTTAAAAGTTAAACGTTGAGCGTTCGGGCCGCATCGCGGCCCGCGTCATTCATCCAGTTCGACGTTCCAATACGCCAGATCGAGGAAATCCTTCCACATCTCGCGGTGCTGGTTGCCGAGCACGAGCGAGATCACGGGGCGCCATTTCGGGCGCACGGGCTTCCGGATGAGGCGCATCTGCGCCTCGTGCGGCAGGCGGTTCGACTTGCGCGAATTGCAGCGGATGCACGAGCACACGATGTTCTCCCACGTGGTCTTGCCGCCGGAATGGCGCGGGATGACGTGGTCGAGGTTGAGCTGCTCGCGCGGCATGACCTTGGCGCAGTACTGGCAGGTGTTCTTGTCGCGCTCGAAGACGTTGTTGCGCGTGAGCTTCAGCTCCTTGCACGGCAGCTTGTCGAAGAAGGTCAGCAATATCACCCGCGGCAGCCGGATCGTGCGCGAGGGCGTGTGCACCGTCTCGATGGCCGCCAGCGGCGGATTGCTCACGGAAAAATCCATCCAGTCCAGCATCGAGAAGGTGCGGAAATTATCCTCCTCGTTAAAAACCACTTGGGCGTGGCCGCGGGCCAGCAGGCCGAACGCCCGGCGCGCACCGATGATGTTCACCGCCTGCCAGAGGCGGTTGAGCACCAGGACCGGTTGATCAAGGGCGAGCTCCATACGGGGCCATGGCTTTAGTGGCGCCGCCTCCCGAGTGTCAAGGGTCTGGACCGCGACCAACCGGCGGCCAGCGCCCTACGCGATCCGGAGATCGAAGTTGGGCGTTGGGCGTTCGAAGTTGGATGTTGGAAGTTCAAGGCCCTGCCTTGCCTCACTCCGCCGCCGCATCCTTCGCCGTGGCCACCGCCGGGGCGAGCACCTCGCCCTTCAGCCGGACCCCGGTGAGCTTCTTCCCGATCAATGCTGCGTGCTCCTCCTTCACATCCACCAGGAGATGCCGCTCGCGAAGATCGATGGCGCCGACCACATCGGCCGGCAGCCGCGTGACCCCGGCGATCTTGCCGACGACATCCGCCGGTGTGACGAGCTGTTGCCGTCCGACATTGAAGCAGAGCGTTACCATGCCTGTCTCGCGACCGGTGCGCGTGGTCCGCGCGAACTTCGATTTGCGACCCGCCGTGGCGGCTGGGGCAGTCGGGGCCACTGGGAGCGCGGGCCGCTGGACCACCGGTTCGGCCGGAGCAGGTTCCGGCGCCGGTTTCGGGGTCATCGCCTGCTTGGCCCAGGCGGGCGCGGACTTGGCCGGCTTGGCTTTGGCCGCAGCGGGCGGGCCGCCCGCGGTCCCACCGGCCCCACCCTGCAGCAGATGGATCAGCACCGAGCAGATGTCCGTGCTCGCGTAACCCTGGTCGAGCAACCGGTCGATCATGCGGTCATGCGGCTTGAACTGCTTGGCCTCGAGCGTCGCGCGGATTTTCTCGAAGAACACGCTGGTGCGCGCCTCCTCCACCTCGTCCAGCGAAGGGATGGTGCCGCGCTTCACGTTGAGCTTGGCCCAGCGGACCATGCCCTGGAGCCTGTAGATCTCCTGGCCCGAAACAAAGGTGAAGGCCCGGCCGGACTTGCCCGCCCGCCCGGTGCGGCCGATGCGGTGTGTGTAGTCCTCCGCGTCGTTCGGCAGGTCGAAGTTGAACACCACCTCGAGGTCGTCCACGTCGAGCCCGCGCGCCGCCACGTCGGTGGCGACGAGGAACTCGAAGCCGCGGTGCCGGAACTTGTCCATCACGCGGTCACGCTGCGCCTGCGTGATGTCGCCGTGCAGCCGGTCCGTCAGGTAGCCGCGCGAGTGCAGGTGCTCGTCGAGGTCGTCCACCATGATCTTGGTGCTGCAGAAGATGATGCCGTAGCGGAAATCATGCACGTCGATCAGCCGCGTGAGCGCCTCGATCTTCGAGCGCCGGTCCACCTCGAAATACACCTGCTCCACCTGCGGCGCGTTCTGCGCCACCGACTCGATCCTGATCCAGGCCGGATCCTTCGAATAACGGCTGATCAGGTCCTGGATCGGCCGCGGGATCGTGGCGGAGAAGAACAGGAGCTGCCGCGTCACCGGCACCGACTTCAGGATGTGCTCAATGTCGTCGCGAAACCCCATGTCGAGCATGCGGTCGGTTTCGTCGAGGATCACCAGCTTGAGGTGGTCGAACTTCAGGGTGCCGCGCTCCATGTGGTCCATCACGCGGCCCGGGGTGCCGATGACGACCTGCGCGCCCGCCGCCAGGGCGCGGAACTGCCGCTCGTAGCTCTGGCCGCCGTAGATCGGCACGCCCATGACGCCGCGCTTGAACAGCGACAGCTTGCCCGCCTCCTCCGCCACCTGGACGGCCAGTTCGCGCGTGGGACAAAGGATCAGCACCTGCACCGCCCGCAGCTTCGGATCGACGCGCTCGATGGCCGGGATTGCAAACGCCGCCGTCTTGCCGGAACCCGTGGAGGACTGGCCCACCACATCGCGCCCGCTCAGAATGGCGGGAATCACTGCCGTTTGGATGGGCGAGGCCTCCTCAAAGCCCAACTTGTCCACGGCCTTGAGTATCTCATCGGACAGGCCGAGTTCGTTGAAGGGACGTTTTTCCATGCGGCAGGGTATGCGAAGGCGTGAAGAAAACAGAGCACAATCGCGGAGACGGCGCCGGCTGGGAGCAAAAGGTGGGAGGGCACCCCGCCCTTTGCGTCTCCCGCTGGAATCCAGTCTTTCTCGTTCTCTTAATCCCTGGTCGCCTCTGGCGCCGCCGAATGCGGGTAAACTTTCTCTTTCTCCTGCCTTGAAGTGTGCGTGGGATTGCGACCGAGGGCAGTCGCGCTCCCAGCCAGGCGGGGTTCGGC
>JBIJDP010000083.1:0-7727 GCA_044344065.1 Opitutaceae bacterium | reverse complement strand
TTTGACGACCTGGTCGCGGTTCAGGGCACGCATCCAAATCTCACCCTCGGCACCCGGGCGCTGAACCTGCAATCCGGCGTGACGGCGGAACTCGGCGGCCGCGGCTCCCTTGGTCCCATTGACTGGAGTCTCACCGCCTACCATGCGGCCTGGCGCGACGAAATCCTGCGGCTCGCCGACGCCGCTGGCCTGCCCCGCGGCGCCGTCAACGCCGGCCGCACCATTCACGAAGGCCTCGAATCCTCCCTCCACTGGCGTCTGCTGGAGGACGACCAAAAGCTCACCTTCACCGTTACCTCGACCCTCGGCCGTTTTTATTTTGACGGCGATCCGGTCTACGGCGACAACCGCCTCGCCGGCGCGCCGCCCCACACCGGAGCCGCGGAACTGCTCTACGAAAACCCACGCGGCTGGTTCGCCGCGATTGAAACCACTTGGGTGGCGGGACGCATCCCGGTGGATCACGCCGGCCGGATGATCTACGACGGCCATGCTCTTGGCCACATCCGCCTCGGTTGGCGGCCCCGGACGCGACTCTTGATCTTCGCCGCCGTGTGCAACGTTTTCGACCGCCGGTACATTGCGAGCACCGCCGGCGTGCTCGACCTAGCGCGCAATCCGGCGGCCACCAGCCTCTTCCTGCCCGGCCCCGGCCGCGCCTTTACCCTCGGCCTCGAATGGAAACCCTGAGAGACAAACAGAAGAGAACCACGGATTACACAGATTCAAACCGATGCATGGCCCCCTTTCGCCAGGCCTACAGATGACAGACACATAAGATGCAGAAAACACTGAGAAAATCCGGGCCTGGAAATAAGCCATAAGCAATAACCAATAAGCATTTTCCCCATGATCGGCGCACTCGGCACTTTGCTTTTCTTTGCGGTCACGCCGGTTTTCGCGCGGCGGGCGGCGCTGCTTCTCGGCAGCCTGCGCGCGAATTTCTGGCGGCTCCTCGTCGCCACGCTGGTGCTGGGGCTTTGGGCGCACACGGCCGGCCTTGGCACGGGCGGAGCCGCGTTCGGCTGGTTTTTCCTCGGCGGCCTCGCGGGCTTCGGGATTGGCGGCGTGGCCATGTTTCAATCGTTGCCGCGCCTGGGTTCGAATCTGTCCACCCTTATCGTGCAATGCGGCTCCGCGGTCGTCGCCGCCGCCGTCGAATGGCAATGGCTCGGCACGCGGCTCTCCCCCGCCCAGTTCGGCTGCGCCGCTCTCACGCTCACTGGCATCACGATCGGCCTCCTCCCGCGCAGCCTGCCCCGGGTCTCGCCGGCGGACTGGGCGGCAGGCATCGCCTGGGCCCTGCTCTCCGCCTGCGGCCAGGGCGTCGGCGCGGTCATCAGTCGCAAGGCCTTCGCCACCGCCGCCGCCTGTGGCGAACTGGTGGATCCCGGCACGGCCGCCTACCAGCGCGCGCTGGGCGGACTGCTCGTTGCGGCCTTGGTGGTGCTGCTCTTTGTGCGGCGACGCAGTCAGGCCGCATCGCCCGCCGGCCGGGCCTGGCCCTGGGTGACGGCCAACGCCCTCACAGGTCCCGTCCTCGGCGTGGCCTGCTTTCAATGGGCCCTCCGCACCACTCCCGCCGGAATCGTCCAGCCCATCGTCGCCGCCGCGCCGCTGCTCACGATTCCGTTCGCGGCCTGGCTCGAGGGGTCGCGTCCGCGCGCCACCTATTACCTCGGCGCTGCGTTGGCGGTGGCGGGCGTCGCCGGACTCTTCATCTGGCGCTGAGCATAAATTAAGTTCGGGTAGCGCCCGGCCTCCGGACGGGCGCTACCCGTGGACATTTTCATTCGCACGATTGCATGCCCCGGCCGATTCGTGCAGACTCAGGCCATGCAATACCGCGCTTTCGGCAAACACGGCTTCAATTGTTCCGAGATCGGATTCGGGGCCTGGGCCATCGGCGGAGCCTGGGGCGCGCAGGCCGACACTGATTCCCTCGCCGCCCTGCATCGCGCCCTCGACCTGGGCTGCAACCTCATCGACACCGCCGCCGGGTACGGCAACGGCAAGAGCGAGCGTCTCATCGGCCAGGTGCTGCGCGAACGCAAGGCCGCGGGCAAAAATGAAAACGTCCTCGTCGCCACCAAGACCCCGCCCACCGCCGGCCAATGGCCGCCATCACCCTATGACCGCGCGGAGGATCGCTATCCCGAGACCTATCTCCGCGCCAACCTGGCCGAGCGCCTCGCCTGCATTGGCGCGGACAAAATCGACCTGCTCCAGCTGCACACCTGGACGCGCGCCTGGAACCGCGACCCCTACCCGTTCAGGATCCTGCGCCAGCTCCAGCGCGAGGGAAAGATCGGCCTGATCGGCGTCTCCACGCCGGAGCACGATCAGAACAGCGTGATCGATCTCATGCGCGGCGGCTGGGTGGACAGCGTGCAGGTGATCTACAACCTCTTCGAACAGGAGCCCGCCGCGGAGCTGCTCGACACCGCGAAGGAATGCGGCGTCGGAATCATCGTGCGCGTCGCCTTCGACGAGGGCGCGCTCACCGGCAAGTTCACCGTGCTCACGAAATTCCCGCACGACGATTTCCGGAACAACTATTTCGCCGGCGACCGGCTGGCCCGCACCGTGGTGCGCACCGAGCGAATCCGCCACGACCTCGATCACACCGGCTACGCCCTGCCCCAGGCCGCGCTCAAATGGGTGCTTGCCCACCCCGCTGTCTCCACCGTCATCCCGGGCATCCGCAACGTTGCCCAGGCCGAGGCCAACTGCGCCGTGAGCGACCTGCCGCCGATGCCCGATGAGCTGGTCCAGAAACTGCGCCGGCATAACTGGCGCCGCGCGTTCTGGTACGCCGGGAAATAGCGGCCGCGGGCGCGGCCGAACGCTCAACTTTTAACGTATAACGTTCAAGGCAACGACCGTAGGCCAGCGCGCTTGCGCGCGCCTGAACCGCGCCCGCAAGCGGGCTGCCTACCGCATCCCCATTTGCGGTTCGGCCACTTGAGCGTTCAGCGTTAAGCGTTCGACGTTCAGCGTTCCGCCGGCCCAGCGGCCGGCGGCTCCGCGTATCCGTCCGCGAGCAACCGCGCGCGCTGCACGTCACGCGACATCAGCGGATGCAGCACGCCGCCGTCCACGATCAGGCCCTGGCCGCTGATGCCGCCTCCCGCCTGGCTGAGGAGCAGGCACAGCAGTCCGAGCAGATCGTTTGCCGTCAGCCGCCGCCCCACGGATTGCCAGCCCAGCAGCACTTTTTCGTTCTCGGTGGTACCCGCCTCTTTCTCCACCTGGATCGCCCCGGGCAGGATACAATTCACGGTGACGCCGGTGCCCTGCAGTTCATGCGCCAGGGCCCGGGTCATCCCGGTGAGCGCACCTTTCGACGCCGCATACGCCGTCATGTAGGAGCCGCCCAGTTCGCTCACGATCGAGCCGGTGAAAACAATCCGCCCCTGCGGACTGCGCCGGATCTGCGGCAGCACGCACTGGGTCAGGGTCACCGCCGATTTCAAGTTCACCTGCCAGACCAGATCCCACGGGGCGGGGGCCGCCCGGGCGAATTCATGCCGTGGGTCGATGGCCGCATTGTGCAAAATGCCGTCCACGGGCAGGCCGGAGGTCGCGATGGCCCGGCCGGTGGCTTCCACCGCCGCAGGTTCAGCCAGATCACATTCGAAGAACCGCAGCCTGGACTCGTCCACGCCCAGTTCCTGGCGCACCGCCGCCAGTTTCTCCCGCCCGCGACTGACGGCGATGAGGTTGAGCCCCTGCGCGAGCAGCCCGGGCAGCAGGGCCCGGCCGATGCCGCGGGTGACGCCGGTGATGACCAGCGTCCTGCCGGCGAGATCATGAAATTGGAAGGGAGGGGAATGAGTTTTCATTGGCTGAAGTACAAAATTGAAAGCCGCGATATGCCATTGGGTGGCGCCCGGCCTCCGGACGGGCGGCTGGATGGGCGCAACGGAGGCGGCCCGTCCGGTGACCGGGCCCTGCCCATGCTCGGTGCCAGGTGCGAGGCATGGCCGGTTAAATCCCGCTCACGCGCACCGCGCGCGGCGCCTGAAACCACTGGTCCTGCCAGGCGGCGCCAAGACCCGGACCGGAAGGCGCGGCAATGCGCCCCTTCACCACCGCCGGCACTGCCGTGACCAGTTCCGGATAGGATATCCGCAGGAGCATCCGCACGGTCTCCTGCCAGGCGACATTGGCGCGCGCCACGCCGACGTGAATCCCGGCCAGCAGGGTCAGCGGTCCGGTACAATCGTGCATCATCACTGGCACATTGAAGCTCTGCGCAAAGTCCGTGATCCGGAGCGTCTGCGAGATACCGCCAACCCAGGTCGGATCGATCATGAGGTAATCCGCCGCCTGCTTTTGCAGGACCAGCCGGTAGTCCTCTGAGCTGATGAGCATTTCGCTGACGGCCAGCGGCAGGCCGCAGCGCTCGCGGAAGTCGCGGATCGTGTCCACGCAATCGGGCCGGATCACATCCTCCAGGCACAGCGGCTGCACCTCGCGCATGGCGGCCGCGATGCGCAGCGCCATGGGCAATTGGAAGAACCCGTGCCCGTCCACCAGGAGCTCAAGCGCATGACCGGCCGCCGCCCGCATGGCACGGAAGGGCTTCATGCCCTCCTCGATGTCGGCCGGGCTCACATAGACGTTGCCGTTGGGTTTGTGCGCCGCGAAATCAAATGGCCACAGCTTGGCCCCGCCGATGCCGTCCGCGACCAGTTCGCGGGCCAGGGCGGCCGGCTCATGGATCGCATTCCAGTAGTCATTCAGCGGTTCGGGCACGCCCATCCGGCCGTAGCCCGGCCACATGCCGCCGGGCGCGGGCGGCAGGCCCCGGCCGTAGCCGGTGCTGTGGTAAATGCGCACGCCGTCCTGCGTCCGGCCGCCCAGCAGTTGCCACACCGGCTGGCCGCAGACCTGGCCCTTGATATCCCACAGCGCGAGATCGATGGCGGAAAGAGCACGCAGCTCCGTGCCGCGCGCCCCGAAATTCGTCGCGCGCTCGTAGAGGAATCGCCAGTGGCCCTCCGTGTCCATGGCGTCGGCGCCGATCAGCCGTGGTGCCATCCAGTCGTGGATCACCGCCGCCACGGCCGACGGGATATAGTAGCTCTCACCGCAACCGGTGACGCCTTCGGCCGTGTGGATGCGGCACGCCAGCAGACCGGGGGCGGGCTCGGTGGTCTCGATCCGGGTGATTTTCATGCAGGGCGCGTCGAGTTACGCCCAAGCGCCGGTCGCTGGCAAGCGCGGGAGCGCTGCGCGCCGGAAGATCGGAGTTCGGAGATGGGAGATCGCATACCCCCGCCGTGCGCGCGCCCCGCAGGCTCGCTTCGAACTCCCGACGGCCAACTCCCACTCGCGTTCATCCTTGGCGCCAGGCGCCCGATCCGCGAGTGTCTCCCCGTGCCGCTCCTCCTGTTCCTCGCCCCGTTGTTCGTGGTGTTCGAGCTCTGGCAGCTTGTGCTCAGCGAGCGCTATGTCGGCATCAAGCAGATCGAGCGCAATGGCGATCCGCGCACCCTGGGCCTGCACGAACTCACCGCCTTCGGCTGGAGCATGACAATTTTGCTCTACTGGACGTGGATGCTGGGGCTGCTCTTCCTGTCTTTCGGCCGCGTGCATGGGCTCAGCCTCCTCCTGGTTTCCGGGATCGGCTATGCCCTGCGGCGCAACTGCGGCCTCAAGTGGGTGCTGGTCATCCTGACCTTCGAGGGCGCACTCCGCGTCGGCCTGCTGCTGTCCCTGTGCGTCTATGTGTGGCGGCGCTATTGAACCCGTCCACCGGGGAACGAAGGCTGCTCGCCCTTGTCCGCCATTGCAGCCCTACTGCTCCAACGTGAAACACCTGCTCCCACCCCTCATCCTCGCCGCCCTGCTGCTCGGCAGTTGCACCACCACCTACCGGGTACAGGTGGATGCCCTGGCCAACCCCGCCCTCGCGGCCGCCAAGCGGACCTACGCCTTTGCCACCACCGACCGGAACGCACCGATCGCCGGCGACCTGCGTTACGGCGAAGTCTTGCGCCAGGTGGACCGGGCCCTGACTGCCCGCGGCTTCCAGGCGGTCGCACCCGGCGCGGCCGAACTGAATATCTTTGTGGATTTTGGTGTGGGCGATCCGGTCACCCGGATATACACCTTCAGCACGCCCATCTATGCGGAGCTCGGCGGGGGCTATACCACGCGCACCAAGCAAACGACGGACGCCGCCGGCAAAACCACGACCACCACCGAGACTGTCCGTGTGCCGGGCAGCTACGAGCGCGTGGGCACCGATGTCAGCACGAATTCCGTGACCACCTACCGCAAGCACCTGCGGCTCTCCGCCCGGCAGCGCGAAGCGGGAGTCAGGCCCGAGGCGGGACGCGAGGTGTGGACCGTGACCGCCGTTTGCGACGACCAGGAGGCCGACCTCCGGGCCGCCCTGCCCCTGATGGCGGAGGCCCTCACCCCCTACATCGCCGCCGACACCGGCCGGGCGATCATTGTCGAGTTCCAGGAAAAAGACGGCGAGCTCGTGCCGGTGAAACGTCAGGGCAGGTGATCTACCGGTGGTGGGAGCGAGCTTGGGCGCGTTTGCAAATACCGAATCGGTAGGTCAGCGAGCTTGCTCGCGCCCAATCCGCGCCCGCCAGCGGGCTGCCTACCGCTGCCGCCTCTGGCCTGATTGGGATTTCGCAAACACACCCAAGCTCGCTCCCACGCTTCCACGCCCCGCCGCTTTCAAAGCCCCAGCCGTCGCGTCACCGCCTTGGGCTCCGGCTCGGCAAACGATTGCGCGAAGAAATCCTGTGCGGCGGTGAGCAGTTTGGCGTACTGGCCATAATCCCCGGCCCACGAGTTCGGCACCCGCAACCGGCGGATCACGCCGCGCCCGATCTTGTCCGGCGCCCCGCTGTCGGGCGCTAGTTCCACGGAAAAGTTCGGATCGGACAGATGCACCACAAAGTGCCGGGAGCCCCCGCTCCCCTCCCGTTCGATTCGAAGGAAATGATCCTCGTCCATGACGCGGGGCCATGCTGGATCCGCCCGTTGACGGGGACAACCCGGAATTGCGCGCCTTTCTCCTTGAGAAACACCCGGTCGCGCAGCACAAACTCACGCACCGCCCGCCGGTCGCGCTGCCGCCGCCGGCCCGGGCAGACGACGTCCCCATGAGCCTTCCCGAATCCTCCCCCAAAATCTCCAAGTGGTTCTTCCTGCTCAGCGACGCGCTCCTGATCGCCGTCGCCGCCTTCATCGCCGCCAACAGCGAGCGACCGCTCTCCCCGACCGCCATCCTGTCCATCGTGGCCTGCGTGAGCATCGGCGCCATCGTCACCGCCGCCGCGCTCATTGCCGATTACGTACGCAAGCAGGAGGAGTCCCTCGACGACCGGCAGCGCGCCCTCGAATCCCTTTCGCGCACCGTCGCCACCTCCGCCGAGCAGATCAGCATCGCCGCCGCCGGCCTCAATGAGATTGGCGATCATGTGGCCAAAAGCCTGAAGCACGCCGAGCACCTGCCGCACAAGCTGCAGGAACGGATCAACGACTTCACCCGCCAGATCAACGAGGCCGCCGTCAACGACAACGAGGCCCTGCAGCAGGAGATCAACAGTCTCCGCGCATCCGAGGCCGAGAAACTGGAGGCGGCCGGCGACCGGATCACCAAGACCGCCGCCGAACTCACCCGGCTCGAGACCGTCGCCGCCAAGCATGCCGCCGCCGCCAATGAGGCGCTGGCGCGGCTGCCGGAAGCCTTC
>JBIJDP010000058.1:0-8544 GCA_044344065.1 Opitutaceae bacterium | reverse complement strand
GCCCTGCGCAAGCGCAGGCCCTACAAATCGCCTGCAAGCAGGCTCCTACCTCCCGCGTAATCTCGCCATCCCCTCACCGGACCACCCGGTGCCGGTCGATCCAATAGGCCCAGAGCACCAGCAGCCATTGCGCCTGCCCCACGATTGCAATCGCCGTCACACTCGGCGGCGGGGCGCCGAAAACATTGCCGAGATGAATGCCCACCAACGCGATGATCAAACCGACCAGCGCCCAGCGGCCCGTGGCGTCGGCTGGCTTGGTCGCGCGCACGTAGAGCCAGGCGCCCACGGCAAACAGTGCCAGCTCCACCGCCAGGGTCGCCGGTATTGATTCCCACAACCCGAGCCCCACCTGCGTTCCGCCGGGATAGAGCGGCAGATCCGGCACGTGCACCACGAGGTCAAGGGCCCAATGGCTCACAACCGCGAGGCCGATGACCAGCGCGCCGCGGACCTCGCGGCGCCGCAGGAAATAAAGTCCGCCCAGCAATCCGCCCCACAGTGCGACGGCCAGCAGGCTGTGCGACACCGGGTAATGCTCGAAGACCAGCGGGACGCCCGGCGTCACCCCGGGCGCGATGCGCACGCGCTCCACGCCAAGCAGCAGGAGGGTTGGCCAGAGCAGATCAATGAATTGCGCCGCCAGAAACAATGTGCCCAGGGAAACCCGGGGAGCGAATTTTTTGGCCGCGAATCCGGCACCGAAATGACCGATGAACATGGATGTGTAGGGGTTCAGGTTTTCTCCCCAGCACCACCCGGTTTGGCAAGCGCACTTTCCCGCCCTGGGTAGCGCCCGGCCTCCGGACGGGCGGTTCGGTGTGCTTATCATTCGAAGGCCCTTCCGGCCTTTTCTCCGGAGGCCGGGTCTGCCTTCAAATGTGAAATACCCTATCTGGAGTCATTCCGCCCTGGTCCGGCGCAATCCCAGCACCAGCGGCAGCATCAGCGCCGGCGCAAGCGCCGAGATCGCCAGGCCCCAATGCAGGTCCGACCAGTCCGCAATCACGCCGACAAACCACGGCATGCAAATGCCGCCGACGTTACCGGCCGCACCGAGCGCACCGTACATGCTCGCCCCGCCGTCCGGATACCGGTCGGCCGTGACCGCCAGCATCGTCGGCCAGAGGCAACTGCCCGTGAACCCCGCGGCGATGCAGGCCGTCAGCGCCAGCCAGGGCGCGGAAAAAAACGAACCGCCCAGAAACAGCAGTACCGACAGGCCGCTGCCCCAGGCCATGACGGCGTACGGATTCCACCGCCCCTCTGCCGCGCCCACCACCATGCGGCCGGCCGCCATCATCACGGAGAACAACAGCAGCGCCGTGCCGCCGACCCAGACGGGATAATGCAGGGCCATCTCCGCATAGGCCGGCAGCCATTGCGCCATGCCGGCCTCCGTTGCTCCACCCAGCATGATGGCCGTCAGCGCCACCCAGAACCAGGCATGGCGCACCAACGTGCGCAGGCGCAGCCGGCCGCCAGCCACGCTCATTTCCGGGAATTGCAGCGGCGCAAAGGCCAGCATGAGGCCCACCGGCAAAAGCAGGAGCAGCAGGCAGCTCGCGCGCCAGCCCAGTCCCGCCTGCAGCGCCAGCGTGCCGGTGAGAATCGTCACCACCGCGCCGACACAGTAAAAGGAGTGCAGCCAGTTCATCGCCGCCGCCCGGCGCGCAGGGTTCAGCGCCGCCACGATGGGACTCAGCACCATGTCGAGGATGCCCGCACCCATGCCGAGGACGAAGATGGCGGCGCCGAGCAACGCATAGGTGGGCGCGAACGCGGCCGCGATCAGGCTGAGCGCAATGAGGGCGTTGCCGAGCAAGGCGAAGGGTTTCGCCCCCCACCGGTCGGCGAGTGGCCCCGCGCAGAGAATGCCAGTCACCAAGCCCGCAAAGGTGATCGCCCCCAGCCGGCCCAGCTGTTCCTGGGTCAGGCCGCCCGCCCCGCCATACACCGCGCTCAGCGTGGTCAGGAAAACCGGCAGCAGGTTGAGCCCGATGGACAGGCTCATCATCGCCGCATAGCAGAGCCACGTCAGCAGCCGGGGGGCGACCGCCGGCTTCAAAGCGCATTCCTCCGCATGAGTTCGGCGTACCAGCGCGCGGAGGATTTCGGCGTGCGTTGGCCGGTCGCGAAATCGGTGTGATGCAGGCCGAAGCGCTTGCTGTAGCCCAGGGCCCATTCGAAGTTGTCCAGCAGCGACCACACAAAGTACCCGCGCAGGTCCACGCCGTCCTCGTTGATGGCCGTGTGCGCCGCCTCGAGATAGCGGCAGAGGTAGTCGCTGCGCCGGGTGTCGTTGATCGCGATGTTCACATCTTCCTCTCCGGGCAGGGCGCAGCCGTTCTCCGTGATGTAGATCGGCGGATGCCCGTAACGGCGGTCGATCCAGCCGAGCATTTTCCGGCAGAACTGCGGCACGATGTTCCAGTCCATGTCGGTCTTTTCCCACGCCGGGTCGTCCGACAGCGCCACGCGCTGGTCCTCGGCCATGCCGCCGTTGCCGGTCGGGGCGGTCGGGGTGACGGACCGGCCCGACGGCGGCTCCGACGCATACATGCCGCCGTAAAAGTTGAGCCCGAAGAAATCGCTCGAGCCCAGGATGCGGTCGCGGTCGGCATCGCTGAAACGCGGCAGGCGTTCGCCGACGTTTGTCCGCATGCAGTCGGGGTAATCGCCGCGGTAGATCGGGTCGGCAAACCAGCCGAGGAAGAACTCCAGCCCGCGCTCGGCGGCGGCGCGGTCGGCCGGGGTGTCGGTCTTCGGCTCGCGCCAGTCGCAGTTGTTGGTGATGCCGATCACGCCGCGCTGCGCGGCCTGGAATTTGCGGCGGTAGACCTCGACGATGCGGCCGTGCGACCGGAGCAGGTTGTGCGCGACGGTGTAGGGCTCGGTCTGGCTGACGCGGCCGGGTGCAAAATAGCCGATGCCATGCCCGAGCACCGCGCTGCACCACGGCTCGTTGAAGGTGATCCAGTGTTTCACGCGATCGCCGAAGCATTCGAAGCACAACTCGGCGTAACGCGCGAAGTGATCCGCGATCTCCGGGTTGAGCAGGCCGTCGAGCTCCATTTGCAGGGCCAGCGGCAGGTCCCAGTGATAGAGCGTGACCCACGGCGTGATGCCCCGGGCCAGCAGCGCGTCGATGAGCCGGTTGTAGAAGGCGACGCCCGCCTCGTTGACCGGACCGCGGCCCTGCGGCATCAGCCGGCTCCACGCGAAGGAAAACCGGTAGGCCTTGAGGCCCATGGCGTGCATGAGTTCCACATCCTCCTCCATCCGGTGATAATGGTCGCAGGCCACGTCCGCCGTGTTGCCCTGGTGCGTTTTCCCCGGGGTATGGGTGAAGGCATCCCAGATGCTCAGGCCCCGGCCGTCGGTCTGCCAGGCGCCTTCAATCTGATGGGCCGCCGTGGCCGCACCCCAGACGAAGTTCGCGGGAAAGTTTTTCATGCGGCTTTGTTGTTGGGCGACGCGGACGTCCGCCGCAATCCCGGCGTGCGGGTATTGCCGGGCGGTGACGGCCGGGTCAGCGGATGCCGCGGGCGGCTTCGAGGGCGGCGCGGGCGCCGGCGTGTCCGGGGTCGAGTTGGAGCACGGCCTGCAATTCGGCGATCGCCTCGGCGTCGCGGCCGCTGAGTCCGAGGGCCAGCGCGAGCTGGTAATGCATGTCGGCGGCGGTGGGGTCGGCCTTGATCACCGCCGTGAATTGGGTGACGGCCTCGTCCCATCGGTTTGCCCGTAGCAGCGCGCGCGCGAGGTTGCCGCGAATGCGGACGGCATCGGAAGCATCGCCGGCCAGCCGCAGGGCTTCTTCGAACTGGGTGATGGCTTCGTTCCAGCGGCCGGATTGCGCGAGCACAATGCCGTAATTGCTGCGGCCCCGCGCGTAATCAGGGCGCAGTTCCACGGCTTTGCCGCAGGCCGCGAGGGCTTCGGCCGGGCGGCCGAGTTGCGCATAGGCGATGCCGAGGTTGGTCTGCGCCTCGGCGTGATTGGGCCGCAGACGTACGGCCTCGGCCGCGTGTTCGAGCGCCTCGGCCGGGCGGCCCTCGTTGATCAGCACCTCGGCGAGGTTGATGCGGGCCCGGGCGTTGTTTGGCGCCTTGGCGACCGTGTCCGCCCACAGGGTTTCCTCGGTGCGGTAGTCCAGGTTGCGTTGGACGGTCAGCAGCACGGCCAGGGGTACCAATGCGTAGGCGGTATAAAGCACGACCCTCCCCAACCGAGCGTAGGCCCACCCGACCACGAGTGCGATGACCGCAGCCAGCGGCAGATACATGCGGTGTTCCGCGATGGTCTGGCTGACCAGCGGCACCACGCTGGAACTGGGGGCGAGAATCAGGAAGAACCACGCCCCGGGAAAGCCGGACGGAAGCCGGCGCCACCACGCGTAGGCCGCCGCGCCCAGCAGTCCGACGAGCGCGATGATCTGCCACCACACCTCGCCTGGTTGGCGCACGATGTCGGTACCGTAGTCGAAGACCAGTGGGTGCGGCCAAAACGAGAGTTGCAGGTAGAGCAGGACGGCCCGGCATTGGGTCAGGGCGTACATCCATGGGGTCACGCCCAGTCCGAAGCCGGCGGCTTCGCCTCGCGTCCCTCCGCCGGCCAGCACCAGCCAGCCCAGCAGCAGCCAGGTGCAGGCGAGGGCGAGGTAGTAACGACCACGCAATCGCCAGGCCTCGCGCAGGGATCCGGCGGCGAAGGTGCGGTCATGGAGCAGTACCAGCAGCGGCGCCGTGACCATCACTTCCTTGGCGGCCATGCCGAGCAGGCACGTGGCAACTGAGCCGGCACCCCAAAGCCATGCGCGCGGGGCGGCATCAAGCGATCGCACAAACCCATAGAGTGTGAGTAGGCAGAACAGTCCCGCCAGCGACTCGGTGCGTTGAATGATGGAAGTGACCGACTCCGTCTGCAGCGGATGCGCCACCCACAGGGCGGCGATGGCAAAGGCCAGCGGCTTCGCCGCAGACCTGATACGTTCCGCGAACACCGGTCGCAACAGGGTGCGCCATACGATCCCAAAGAGCGCCAGCCCGGCGCCGGTGTGAATGAGCAGGTTCAGCACGTGATAGCTCCAAACCGCATCCCCGCTCACCGCATGATTGAGGGCAAAGGACAGGTTGACCAGGGGCCGCCCTGTCACCCCGCTCCCAATGTCGGGCGGATTCAAGGCCGTGCCCCACTGCCGGATCGAGGGATTCCCCGTGATCGCCGGCTTGTCATCGAACATGAACGGCACCGAAAACGTACTATAATACGCCACCACCGAAATCAGCAGCAATAGAACTCGCATGATGGGGTCAGGCTTCTATTTCTTAATTTTCCCTCCGCTCCCGACTCAAATACACACTGAGCGAGCTACCCTTGCCCATGCCCAAGGCCCCGGCAATCCACTCATTCGTGGCGGTTGTACGCTCCCTCATCTTCAGCGCAAGACCGACCTTCCATGCCGCCGTCCGGCCATCGGCCACAATCTCGTTCCGGGTCTTCCTGCTTTCGGCCAGCAACTGATCCAGCATCGCCGCCCACGCCGCTTCCTTGAGTTCACGCACCTCCGGACCCCGCAGGGCACTTACCGCCATGGTCGCGGCATGATCCTTCGCGAGATCTTTGCGCCAACCATCACTGCCGATCGCCCAGCCAGTGCACATTTTTTCGAAAGCCTGTCGCTTCTGCTCCTCCGCATCCGCCGCCAGCCAGGCCAGATATTCGTGGTATCGCTTCCATCCCTCTGTCGAATCAGCCAATCCGCCCTGGTCCTGCAGCCATTCCTTGCAAACCAAAAACTCCGGCCGTTCTCCCCTTAAAAACCGACGGTAACTGCACCAGCGGAACTGGGTCAATTGCTCCAGCGGCACGATCCCGGCACGCACGGGGTTCAAATGAATGTAATTCACCACCCGGGCCAGGTGAGGACCCGCTTCAACCAGGATCGCCCGGTAACGGCTCTGGAAAAGATGCCCGCGCTCGTCGCGAAACCGGTTGAACCTTATGGCGAAGGTGCTCTGCAGCCAGTGCATGCCTTCCACCAGATTTGCCCGCGGAGTCTCCACCGCCAGGTGGAAGTGATTGCGCATGATTGCATATGCATACAGCCGCCAGCCGGCCTGCGTGCAGGCTTCAAACAGGCACTGCTCGAATGCCTGCGCAGCACCCGGGGTCTCAAAGATGTCACGGCGATAGTTGCCGCGATTGATCACGTGGTAGATCGCACCCTCGAATTGTATCCGTGGTTTTCGCGCCACAATCCAGAAGTGACGACATCATCGCCACTTCTGGCAATACTAAATTAAATAATAGAGGCCTGACCCCCTTATATGTGTCTCGTCAGGGCGGCTTCCTTGCGGAGTTCGGCTCTGAAGTCAGGATGGGCGATGGAAATGAGGGCTTCGCTGCGCTCACGGATGGTTTTGCCGTGGAGATTCACGGCACCGTATTCGGTGATGACCCAATGGACGTGTCCGCGCGTGGTGACCACACCCGCCCCGGGAGCCAGCGTGGAGACGATGCGCGACACCTTGCCGCCCATCGCTCGCGACGGCAGCGCAATGATGGGCTTGCCGCCAGGCGACAACGCCGCTCCGCGGATGAAGTCCATCTGGCCGCCAATGCCGGAAAACATCTTGTAGCCGATGGAGTCGGCACAGACCTGGCCGGTCAGATCAATCTGGATGGCGGAGTTGATGGCGACCACCTTGGGATTACGACGGATGACCGATGTGTCGTTGGTCCAGTCGCAGGGATAGAAGCTCACCAGCGGATTGTCGTTCACGAAATCAAACAACTTCTGCGAGCCATTGATGAAACTGGTGATGATGCGTCCCTTGCCAACCTGCTTGAACTTGTTGGTGATCGCCCCGGCCTCCACCAACTCGACGATCCGGTCGGAAAACATCTCCGTGTGGATGCCAAGGTCATGCTTGTTCTTCATGCGCGCCAGCGCCGCATCCGGAATGCCACCGATGCCCATCTGCAGGGTCGAACCATCCTCCACCAAATCGGCAATCAGCTGACCGATCTTGGCCTCCACGTCGGATTCCGCCTCAGAGTGATGCGACTGCAGCGGACGGTCGGTGGCGATGAAGGCACTGATCCGGCTGAGCGGCACGACGTTGTTGCCGTGGGTCCGCGGCATCTGCTCGTTGATCTCCGCGATCACGATGCGCGCGGTATCCGCGGCCGCCTTGCTGGAATCACAGGACGTGCCGAGCGTGCAATAGCCATGTGCATCCGGGGGTGACAGTTGGAGGATCGCCACATCCAGCTTCACCTGGCCGGAGAGAAAGAGACCGGGAACATCCGACAGGAAAATGGGCACAAAATCCGCCCGGCCTTCCTGCACCGCCGGACGCATGGGCGCCCCGATGAACAGCGAGACGGAGCGGAACTCCTTCTCGCGGCCCTTCTCCGCAAAGGGAGCCGGACCGTTGGTGTGCAGATGATAGAGCTTTACTCCCTCGAGGTCCCGCCGGGCGGCCAGGGCCTCAACCAACGGTGTCGGCGTCGCGGCCGCCCCGTGAATGTAAATATTGGTGGCACTGCGAACATGCGCAATCGCCTCCGCCGCAGTCACCGCGCGGCCTTTGTAGTCTGAAGCATCAGTCTTCATAAGTGCCCTTCAGGCTAAAGCCTGCTGCCCCGGGAGCAACACCACAGGCTGCTCAGAAAATGGGGAATGATGCGCAGTATTTGGCTTCACCCTGCCCCCACCCACCCGGTTTTCGCCTCCCGGCCCGGTCCGCCGGGGCCGGAGTTGCAATCTTTCGCAAAATCCGCGGGAATCCTCACAAAAGACGCGGAGGCAGCCGCGTTCCAGTCAGTTAGGCTGCAACTGGCAATCGGCCGCAGCGGTGCGGCACCCCTTCCCCCAACAATCCTCATCGGTTTATGAAAGACTACTCCTCTTCAGACCTGAGAAACTTTGCCGTCCTGGGCCACGCGTCCTCTGGCAAAACCATGCTCGCCGAAGCCATGCTGGCCTGTGCCGGCCGCATCGGCCGCATGGGCTCCATCGCCGCCGGGACCACGGCCTCGGACTACCACGCCAGCGAGCACCAGCACCAGATCTCGGTGCATGCGACGCTGCTCAACCTCGAGTGGCAGAACCGCAAGTTCAACCTCCTCGACACCCCGGGCTACACGGACTTCATCAGCGAGGGCCTCGGCGCCCTGCGCGTCGGCGACTTCGCCCTCATCGTGATCAACGCTGCCCACGGCCTCGGCGTCGGCACCGACGCCGTCTGGGACTACGCCACGCACTTCGGCCTGCCAAAGATCCTGGTCGTGAACGCGCTCGACAAGGTGAACACCAATTTCGACACGCTGCTCAGCGAAACCCGCAATCACTTCGGCAAAAATGTCCTCCCCCTGGCCATTCCGCTCGATGCCGGCCCGGGTTTCAGCCGTGTGCTCGACGTGATGCGGAACGAGGTGGTCACCTACAAACCCGGCGGCGACGGACGCTACACCGAAGCCCCCGCCACTGGCGCCGACGCCGAGCGGGTCCAGCAGTTCCACCGCCAGCTCATCGAG
>JBIJDP010000057.1:0-8561 GCA_044344065.1 Opitutaceae bacterium | reverse complement strand
CGCGAAGTTGAGTGTCCGAATCGCGGCATAAAGCCGCTCCTACAGGAAGCCAGGTTCACCCGCGTATCACGGGTGCCCTCCTCAGTCCCGGCTGTGCCGCCTCCACCACACCAGCCCTAGCATCACGCCGCTGGCAATGAGCAGTTGCCACGTCGCGGGTTCGGGGACGACGGCGAGCGTGCCGTATTGGAGGTGGTCGAGTTCCCAGCTGGCGGCAGTGACCTTGATGGATTCGACGCCGCCGGGGTTGATGATCCCGTAGAAACGATCCTCGGCGGTTCCGCCATAGTTGGAGCCGTCGCCGTGGGCCCCGGTGAGTGTGCCGAGCAATACGTTGCCGGGGCCGAAGGCCTCAAACGTCGGATTGCCGCCGTCGGTCCACACGATGCCGACGTGCGTGGGCAGGGTGCCGAGGATGCCGGCGTTGAAGGTGAATGTGACGGACGCTGACGTGTTGAAAAAGCTCCGGCCGCTATTGCCCAGGCCGTCGATCGGGCCGTTGTCCCCGTCCACGGAATCCAACAGGGTGCCCCAATCCTCGGGGCCCACCACGGTGCCATTGTTCGCCGTGACACCGGGCACGTTGAAGAGGTCGTCCTCGAAATTCTCGAGGTAGAAATACCCCGATACCGGCAACGGGACAAACGGGCTGTCGGCCGAGGACAGATAAGGCAGCGGGCCAATCATGACCTGCGCCGAGACCGGCAAGGCGGCTGTCAGCAATAGCAGCAGAAATATCCGGACGCTGGGCATGGGGAGACGGTTCCGGACCATAGGGATGAGGCGGCGCAACGCACGCCCAAACCTGCGCCGTGGGTGAGGGGTCATGGGCGGCAACCGTTCGGCGACCTTGGCGATTGACTAAGTCCGGACGATTTCCATCCCATGCAGGCCCCGCACGGTACCCCGCTGTCAACCCCACCCCTTGGTTCCTGTATGAGCAGTTTCAGAATACGTCCGCGTTTTTGTGACACCGTTGAATTGTCCATGGATGAAACGCGTGACCGCATCCTCCGGTCGCTCGCGCAACAGGCGACCGGCCTGGAGGTGAAAACGTTTCCCGGCATGATCGGGCTGCACATCCCCGAGCCGCACCGGCGGCATTGGTCGCCGCGGTTGTTTCTCAGCCTCGAGGCCACGAAGGAGGGCGGGACGCGGATCGAGGGCATCTACGGTCCCGAGATCGAGATCTGGTCGGTGTTTCTCTACGGGTATCTGATCGCCGGTTTGCTCGGCACTTTCTCGGGCATCCTCGGTTTCGCGCAAAGGGCGCTGGGCTATTACCCTTGGGGACTGTGGGTGCTTGGTGGCATGATACTGCTCGCGGCCCTGCTGTATGTATCCGCGCAATTGGGCCAGAAACTCGGCGCGTGGCAGACGTTTCAATTGCACCAGGCGTATCAGACCGCGATGGGGCGGCCGACGGAAGTGAGATGATCCGCAGATCATCGGTTACAGCTTAATGTTTATTGGTTATGGGTTATCGGCTTTGAGGATGGAGTTGCAGGGCGGGGATTCCGATTCCCGCCAATTCGCGTCGGTCAGAGGCGGGATTTAAAATTCCCGCCCGGCAACTTATCCGCAATCGCCCGGCTCAGTTGTTGATGCGGAACGTGAACAGCTGCTGCACGCGGCCGGCGTTGACGATGCGGCCGTCCTTCCGGCCGGGGCGGAACCGCCACTTGCTGATGGCCTGGAGGGCGGCGTCCTCGAACTCGCGGTGCGTGGAGCGGACGACGAACGGATTCCGCACGTTGCCATTCATGTCCACAATGAATTCGACGGCGACCTCGCCCTCGATGCTGGCGTTGCGCATCTCGAACGGGTACTGCGGCGGCATCTGGGAGCGCGGCGCCGGCTTCTGCTCGAGCAGGCTGTTGTCGATGATCCTGTGTTCGCCGGTCAGGCCCGGCCCGGGAGTGTTCGGGATCATGATGATGCCGGGATCGGGAATCAGGTCGGCGGGCACATCGGGTTGCAGCTCTTGCGTGGGCACATCGATAATCGGATTCTGCGGGAGATCGCGCTGCTTCGGCGGCATGACCGCCGGTCTTGGCAGCGGAATGTCGTTGGGGTCGCCCGGCACCGGTTCCGGCGGATCGAGGTTGACGATTAGGGGGGGCTTGTCGGCGGGCCGAGGCTTCGGCAACACGACCGGATCTGCCTTGGCATCGTACAAAAAGGAGCTCACGAAAATGCTCCCGAGGATGAGCGCGGAGACTGCCGAACCGATGATGAAATCCTTTTTCATGGTATTTGTCATTGGGGGTTGGAGTGCTGGCACTGCTGCAGGCGACGTAGCTGCCGACACCGAAACCCTCGCACTTGGTTCCAAAAATGTAACGGGAGCGGAGAGGCGCGGGAGTTTTAGTTGATCACCTAATAATCCGTGCTGCGCACATCGGTCCGGGACCCGGCGGGGCGAATCCGCACAAAGCGGTTTGAATTCCCTCCGGGGGTTCCCACTATGGCGGGATGTTGAAACGTTACCCCTGGTCGGTCCTGACCCTCGGCTTTGCCCTCGCCATCGCGGGTTGCTCCACCCCGCTGATCCCGACGCCGGCGACCCCGGTCACGCCCGAGCCCACCAACCTGACCATTCGCAAGCGGCAGGTGGTGGCTTATGTGAACTCAGGGAAGTACGCCCAGGAAATCGCGCGGGTGGCGCTCGAGGCGAACAAGCATCTGGTAAAGCGCGCGCCCAAACTGGCGGCGACCGACCGGAAACTGGCCGTGGTGTTCGACATTGATGAGACGACGCTGACCAACTACCGGCACATCCTGTCCAATGATTTTGGCTATGTGCCGAAGATCTGGGACAGCTGGGTTGAAGAAGGCCTGGCCCACGCGATCATTCCCGTGCAGACCGTCTACGACACGGCGGTGCGCCTGAAGATCGACGTGTTCTTCATCACCGGACGCAAGGAGAGCGAACGGGCGGCGACCGAGCGGAACCTGCGCGAGGTCGGTTACGAGACCTGGACCGGCATTCACTTCATGCCCGTGAACTTCGAGGGCACGACGCGGGGATTCAAGACCGACATCCGGCGCAAGCTGGCGGCCGATGGTTATCTGATCCTGGCCAATGTCGGCGATCAGTCGAGCGATCTGGAAGGCGGGTATGCCGAGCGGACCTTCAAGCTGCCGAACCCGTTTTACCTGATTGATTGAGACACAAGAAAGCCGCACCGGTGAGGGTGCGGCTGAATTGAAAGCAACGGCGTCCAGTCTCAGTGGGACGGTTGCTGGGCCTGGATATCGGCGAGGCGCTTCTCGATCTCGCTCATCTTGTTCACGAGATCCTGCGTGATCTTCTCCTTGTCGCGTTTTTCCACGATATTGAAGTGGGCCACGTCCTTCACGACGTTGGCGGGCAGGGTAAGGAGGCGGGTGAGCAGGCCCTGGTCCTTCAGCGAGCTGATGTAGAGGGCGGTGATCTCATGCGAAAGCGCGAGAGAATCCTGGGCGACGGCCTGGGTGGCCTGCAGATTGTTGTTCAACTGCTGGTTCTTCGCGAGTTCCGAGGTCAGCACGGTGCCGACCTGGTCGGAAATCTTCTGGCTGTAGGCGGCGATGGATTCGCGGGTGAGGTTCTGGTCCTTCGACATTTCGGCGAGGATGGGCTGGATTTTTTCCGCCATGCGGCTGGAGACCTTGTCCACCTGCTCGTTCTGCATCTGCTCGGCTTCCTCGGGCGTCTTCGGCAGCGGATTGTACGGCTGCATCTTCTGGGCGACGGCCTCGGCGAGCTGGTTGATCTTCTCGGCGTTGAGCTTGGCGACCTCTTCGTCGGTCATGAAGACATCGGCGGCGCGCTTGGAGATGGCGTCCTTGAGCAGCTTGTCCACGGCCTCGATCTGGCGGCGGTTGTCCTCCGCGGCGACCTTGAGGGCGTCGTTCTGCTCGCGCAGGGGGGCCAGCTCCATCTGCTGCTTGGCCGCCATTTCGGATACGGTCCGCTGGTGGATCCAAAACGCGGAGGCGACGACAATGATCACCGTGAGTATGACGGTGGGAAGCTGATCTTTAATTTTTTGCCACATGACTGTGATGGGGTTGAAGCGGTTAACTGGCTACTGAGCTAACAGGATAGGTCGGGGAAAAGCAACGCTGCGCTGGGACCTGCTTTTCCGTTTGTGCCGGTCGTGGGGCCGGGCAGCTTGGGGGCGTGAGCCTCAACCGCAGCGAACAGATGATATACGACTACCTGCAGGGACATCCTGAGGAGAGACAGCATTGGCAGGGAAAAGTTCGGGCGGCAGCAAAAGATAGTTCCGATCATCATGCCGCGGCGGACCGGCTGCAGGGGGATTTATGGGCCTATCTCGTTGAGCGCAGCGCCGTGGCGGAGCCTTTTCGCAGTGCCGCGCAGCGCGACGGTCTGCGGCGCACCAGCATGCGCAACCTGGCCGAATACCTGATCCGCCTCTGGACCGAGCCCCGGCCCAAGCGACCGCCACCGCCCGATGCGGCGGGCCGGCAGATTGGCTAAACTTTATTTGAAACCTTTGGCGCCGGGATGCGTCAAAGTATCTGTAAGAACTTCTCCTCCGCTTAGCGGTGGAGATTTGGGGTAAGTAAGCAAAAGCGGGCCGTCTAGGGGTAGGCGGCCCGCTTCATTTTTTCGAATCGATGGCGCCCGTCGTTGCAGCGAGTGGAGCGACTATGGCGTGTTTTCAAATCGAGGGCGTGTGGGCAAAATTCCAATCAGGCCCGAAGTGGCGCAGTAGGCAGCCCGCTTACGGGCGCGGATTGGGCGCGAGCCCCCTCGGCAAGCTCGGGGTCCTGAGCCTGTCGAATGGACCAGTTCGCCGAGCTGCCGAATCGGCCCTTACAAACAAGTACCGGTTTGAAAACATGCCCTTGAACACGACGGATTGAAAATCATCGGTCGCGAGTACGTGCGCGCTCCCACCTTTGGCGGCAACGCACGAAAACAATCGCTAATTTTTGGTATCATTAGCCGGTTTTCTGAACTCCATTATTTACAAATGCGTCCGTTCGTGCATGGTTATTCACAAGATATCCACCGATGGAAAACCTGCGCGGGGCGACTGCCCCAAATTCGCGGATACGGATCTCAGCCAAGGTGAAGACCTTCGTGCTCGACACGAATGTTCTACTGCACGATCCGCAATCTATTTTCAAATTCGAGGAGAACAACCTCGCCATTCCGGTGGAGGTCCTGGAAGAGCTCGATTCCATCAAGGGAGAGCAATCCACCGAGCGGGGCCGCAATGCCCGCCGGGTTCATCGCATCCTGCAGGAACTGCTGCCCGATTCGCGCTCGATGCATGAAGGCGTGGAGCTGCCGAATGGCGGCACGCTGTCGGTCATCATCAATCCCTATCTGATTGATCCGGCGCGCACTTCCCCGGCGATGATCCGGTTGCGTTCGATTTTACCCGACCTGTCGAAGAAGGACAACCGCATCATTGCTGCGGCGCTCTTTGTGCAGGAGCAGTTTCCGCCGCCGACCATTCTCGTCACCAAAGATGTGAACGTGCAGCTCAAGGCGCGGGCCGTCGGACTCGAGTCCGAGGATTACCTCAATGACAAGGTGCCCGAGGCCGACGAGGAGGCCAGTTACGGCGAGATAGGACTCAGTATCTACGACCTGCAGCGATTCTGCTCGGAGGGGGCCTACGAGATCGAGGATTCAATCGCCAAGTCCCTCTACACCAACGAATACGTTCTCCTGCGTTCCGATGAGGGCAAGACCATGCCGGCCCGCTATTACGGCGACGGCATTGTGCGCCGGCTCAAGCTGCCCGATTTCGTGAAGGCGCCCGGTGGCATCCCGGTGCGCGCCCGCAACCTTGAGCAGCAGTTCTTCATGGATGCGCTGCTGGATGACAGCATCAACATGCTCACGTGCTTCGGCAAGGCCGGCACCGGCAAGACCCTCCTCTCCATCGGCTGCGCCCTCCACCAGACGCACGACGACCAGTCCCGTTATGATGGCGTCTCGATCTCCCGGCCTGTGATGGCGCTGGGCAAGGACATTGGTTTCCTCCCGGGCACGCTGGAGGAGAAGATGAAGCCCTGGCTGCAGCCCTATTACGACGCGCTGGAGGTGCTCATTCCCTCGAAGCCGCCCAAGGAACCGCAATTTGCGGCCAAGAAGGTCTCCAAGAAAAAACACAAGAAGCGGGACGAGCAGTTCTTCGCGCAGATGACGGCGCCGCAGGCGAGCCATGCCAGCCACCACAACGGCCACAGTTCCTCACCCCTGGCGAAGCCTTACGAGCGCCTGCTGAAGACCGGCCAGGTCGAGATAGAGGCGCTGGCCTTCATCCGCGGCCGTTCGATTGCCCGGCGCTTTTTCATCCTCGACGAGGCCCAGCAGCTCACCCCGCACGAGGTGAAGACCGTCATCACCCGCATTTCCGAGGGCTCGAAGATCGTGCTCATCGGCGATCCCGCGCAGATCGACAATCCCTACGTCGATTCGCGCAGCAACGGACTAGTCTATTGCCACAACCGCATGAAGGGCCAGGCCATCGCCGCGCATGTGAAGCTGGTCAAGGGCGAGCGTTCACGGTTGGCGGAACTCGCGGCGGACCTGCTCTAGCCCCGGCGCAGCCGGCGCTAGAGAACGGCCAACATCCAACGCCCAACTTCCAACGTCGAAGTGGAGAGTGGCGGAGGTGATCTGTAGGGGTGCAGCTTGACTGCACCTGAATGATTGGCGTTTGCGACGTGAACGAGCGCACACGAGGTGCGCCCCAACTTTCAAGGCACCAAAGGCATCCAACATTGGATGTTGGAAGTTGGGAGTTGGATGTTGGACGTTCGCCGCGCCCAAGCGGCGCGGCTACAGTCCGAAGAACGCGTGCTCGCCCGGATAATCCGGCACGGGATGGCGGCCGAGGGGGCGGGCGGTCTGGTCCAACTGCAGTGAAACGGCGGCGGTTTCGCTCAGGACGCAGCGGGCGCCGAGGCCCTTCGTGGATTTCTCGATGCGGAAGAGGTAGATGACATCCGTGCCGATGAGCGATTCGCCCTGCTGGCCGCCGCTGATGCGGATTTTACCATGGTGCAGGATGATCCGGAAGGGCCGCGGCGCGGCGGCCTGCAGCCGGACCAGCGCCTGCAGGGCGGCGCCGACCTTGGCCGCGTCATGGCGATCCTGTCGCCAATAGGCAAATACGGCGTCGCCCAGGTAGGCGTTGATCGTGCCGCCGGACTGCAGCAAGATCGGCCGGACCAGTTCCAGCCAGTGCTTGAAGTCGGCGGAGGCGGCCTCGGCCCCGACGGCATGGGTGTGCGCGGTGTGGCCGATGAGGTCGAGCATCAGCAGCCAGCAGGGGCCCGAGTGGATCTGCACCGAGGTCTGCCCGCTGTCCACGGCCTGGCCGGGAGTCTGCTGGCAGCGGTAGACGAGGGGAAACTCGCCGATCTCGATCCGGTCGCCGTCGCGGAGCGCGACGGTCTGTTCCTGCCGCAGCCCGTTGACGTAGGTGCCGTTGGTGCTGCGCAGATCGGAGAGATAGTGGCCGCCGCCCGGCTTGGGCTGGATGACCACGTGGTTGCGGGAGATGCCGGGGACATTGAGCACCAGCGAGCAGGTGTCGCCGCGGCCGATGGTGCAGGGTTTCTGGTCAAACCAGTGCATCCGGCCGTCCGGCAATTCGAGCCAGGCCTGGGCAAGCGGGGCTTCCATGACAGGCGGATTATTTCAGGCGGAGCCGCCAGAGGTTGTAGGCACCGCCACGGTTGGAGAGGAAGTAGATGACGTTCGGGTCGGTGGGCGACCACGCGGGCAGGATGTCGTCGGAGCCATTGGCGGTGAGCTGCTGGATCTGGGAGCCGTCCGCATTCATCACATAGATGTTGTTGTTCGCGCGGCCTTGTTCGTCGACGTCGCGGTCGGAGACAAACACGACGCGCACCGGATTGGTAAAACTCGCCACGGGATTCTGGCAGTTGGCGCTGAGGAAGGAGTCATCGGAGATGAGGTTGGTTTCCAGGCGGCCGTCGGGCTCCACGGCGAAGATCTGCCGCTTGCGGCTGGCCTCGTCGGCGCGGGTAAAGTAGATCTTGGACAGTTCGCGGTGGCTGACCTCCTCGGCGACGATCTGGAACTGCGTGGGCAGCGCGCCGTCAAACTTCACCGTGCTCAGCTGCGGCTGGGCGAGCGGGTAGTTGGGCTCGACGGACAGGTAGACCACCTCGCGGTTGCTGTCGGTGTAGGTGGGGCAGTAATTGTAGCGCTGGTCGTTGGTGATGCGCGAGACGCCGCCCGACGTGCGGTTGTCGGTGAAGTTGACCCGGAAGATGTCGGGTTTGGCGAGATCGCCGCGGTTGGACTGGAAGACCAGGATGTTGTTTGAGTCGGGGGCGATGACGGGCTGCGTGTCGATGTAGCGCTTGTTGTTGTCCACCAGCCGGGCGATGCCGCCCCCGTCGTCCTCGACGCGTTTTAGAAAGAGGCCGGAGTAGTATTTGCCGTTGTCGTCCTGGGAGGTGATGGCGAGGACGGCCGACTCGCCGTCGGGCGTGATGGCGTAGGAATTGAGGGTCTGTAGCGGCGCCTTCGGGTTCTGGTCCCGACGGGC
>JBIJDP010000056.1:0-8670 GCA_044344065.1 Opitutaceae bacterium | reverse complement strand
CGTGAGTCCATTCTGGCGGAAAGCCGCGGCGAGGCGCACACCCGCATTCTCCCGCTCGACTTCGATCGCTCACCCCAGAGTGACACCGGCTACACCGGCTGGGTGCAGTTTCACGATGGTGAGATATACGTGGTGAACTACATCATGGACGACGCACCCAAGGCCCAGATCCGAGGCTACGCGCTGACGCTGGAGGATTTCCTGATCGAGCCTCGAGCGCCCTAAAAATTAACCACGGATCTCACAGATATCACGGATAGGATCCGAATCAATGGCCACAAAAGGCTCAGAAGACTCATAAAGATCCAAGTCTGATTTCTGTGCCTTTTGTGCCTCTTGTGGCCATCGGCTTGGTATCCGTGTCATCCGTGAAATCCGTGGTTAAAACAAGGTCTTGGTTTCGCTTTCCTTCGCGTCCATTCGTGGTTCCCCGCCATGGCTGACCTTGCACCCCGCTACTACACCTTCTGGTCCATCAACGGTCCGCTCGACCGGGCGCGGTTGCGCCGGCAGCTCGCCGACTTCAAGGCCGCCGGACTACACGGGGTGGTGTTTCATCCGCGGTTCTACCCCGGCATTCCGCCCTACCTGAGCCCGGCCTACCTCGCCGAAGTGTCCGCGTGCATCCTCCACGCAAAGGAACTCGGCTTGCGCTTCTGGCTCTACGATGAGAACGGCTGGCCGAGCGGCACCGGCGACGGACAGGTGCTCGCGAAGCATCCCGACAGCGGCGCTATGCGGCTCGACCTGACGCGGGAGGCGACACCGGCCTCGCTCGGTCGTTTCCACACCGATGCCGCCAACCGCCTCGTCTCCGCCGGCACGCCGGACGCGCAAACCTGGCACCTTACTCCGCGTAAAATCAACTATGTGGACTCGCTTGATCGGCGCGTGCTCGGCCACTTTCTCGAATTGATCCACGAGCGCTACCGCGCCGGCCTGGATCCCGCCGCCTTCGACTACGTGGAGGCTTTTTTCTTCGACGAGCCGGAGTCGGGCATGATCAAGGATCCGTTCCCCGAGGTCGCCGGCATCCCCTGGTCGTCCGTGATGCCGGAGAAATTGCGCGCCGCATTCGGTGTCGACTACGCGGCCAAGCTCCCGCTGCTTTTCGCCCGCGGCGACGGCTGCGGTGAACTGCGTACGAAGTTCTGGGAACTGGTCACCGACACGCTCATCGGCGGTTTCTTCACGCCCTACCGCACGTGGTGCGAAAAGCACGGCAAGCAGTTCATCGGCCACGTGAAGGGCGAGGAGCATCCGCTGTTCCAGCTCCCCATGGTCGGCTCGTGCCATCGCATCTACCGCCACCTGAGCATGCCGGGGATCGATTCACTCGAACGCTACCCGGCGCTCGATTTTTATCCGCGCCAGGCCGGCTCCGTCGCCCGCCAGTTCGGCCAGGGTCGCTGCATGGTCGAATGCTTTGGGGGCGCCGGCTGGGGCGCCTCCCCGGAGGACCTTGAGCGTTATCTGCTCTGGCTCGGACGCAATGGGCTCACCGACTTCGTCTTTCATCTCAGCCAATACCGCCTCGACACGGCCGCCATCACCGACTGGCCGCCTTCCGAGCCGCTGCATCTGAGCTGGCGCGAGGCCTTCCCGGAAGTGCTCGCCCGCGTCAGCCGCGAACTCGCAGCCCATCCACCCGTCAAACCCGACACCCTCGTCGTCGCCCCGTATCGCGGCCTGATGTCCGAATACGAGCCGTGGGAGCTGATGCAGACCAACGGTCACATCGCCAACACCTACCCCGATACCCCGGCCGGGCGAATCAACCGCGCCTTCCTCGCCCGGCTCGAGGAGCTCAAGGCCGCCGGCATCGCCTATGACATCACCGACGAGCGCACGCTGGAAGAGGATGGTATGCTGGAAAATGGCCGCGTTCGCCTCGGCCAAGCCACCTACCGACACCTCGTGATCGATCCCGGCGCGCAACTGCGCGGCACGGCGGCAAAGTGGCGGACGGAGGCACCTCCAGCCGCCACTGTAGACGGGGTCGCTGACCCCGGATCCGGACCGGGTTCAGCGAACCCGGCTGCTACTGTAACCCTCGCCTGGAAAATTTCCAGTCGGCCTGAAAACGCCTGGCTGCTCGAACCGCAGCGCACGGCGCCCTGCGAATTCACGGCGGGGTTCACCACCGCTTTCGACGCCACCAACCAACCCGCGCTCACACTCCACTTTGCCGACGACCTCGTGGAGGCCTCGCTCGATCGAAAGCCCCTCGCGCTTGTCATCGGCGATGACGGCTGTCTGGCCACCCTCCCGGCCTTGGGCACAGGCGAGTTCACACTGCGTTACCGCACGCACCGCGAAGTCCCCGGCCGGCCCTTTGTCTGGTTGAAGGGGCCCTTCACACTGTTGAGTCGCTCGCCCTTCGCCATCGGCCCCAACGGCACGGTTCGCACCGACGGACCCTTTGTGGCGGGGACCAATCCCGTGGATCCGACAGGCGAACTGGCTGCCGGCGGCCTGCCTTTCATGCAACAACCGCTTGTGGCCGGGACGGCGTTCACCATCAAAGCGCCCGCATCCATTCTGTGCTTCGCCGGGATGCAGGCGGATGCGATGCGCGTGCGCATCGACGATCAACCCGCCGGCTGGACCTGGGGTCCGGACTGGAAACTTGAACTGACGCAGCCTCTTGCCGCGGGTCCCCATCGGCTGCAGGTCGAACTGGTGCCCAGCACCTTCAACCGTTTTGGTCCGCATCACTATTACAACGGCGACTGGCCGGTCGTGAGTCCCGGACAGGTCGTCGGCGAAAAAAACTTTGCCGACGCACCCGATGCTCCCGCCCACACTCACGTTCCCGCGTGGCACTTCAAGCCCCTGCGGCTGCCGCAAAAAATGATCGCAACCGCCGCCGGTGCCGGTTCGCCCGCGCGTCCCGGCAAGGCCGGGGAATACGCCAGCCCCGCTTGCGCCATGCCGGAAATCGAGGACTGACAGGCCAGGCGAGGCGTCCCCGCCGAGCCGCGCGTTCGAAGGCCCTCATCGCCAAGGTACGTCATCAAATTACGCTGCCTGGATTGTAGGGGCGCACCTCGTGTGCGCCCTCGGGTTGCATCCGCCCTGCGGGAACCGCACGGGCGCAGTCAAGCTGCGCCCCTACTGGGGACCGCTGGCTACATTTGAAGACTTACCTTAATTCCTACGGCTAGCATGGCAGGCACGTTGACAGCGATGCGCACCCGGTGGCTGTAGTGGACCCACCCATGAAGAGCGCTCCCTCTGCCCTGCGTATCAGTGAAGAGTTTGCCCACCGCACCGGTCGTGCCGCCGAGGAAACCGTCCTCCACCGCTGGGACACTATGGCGGCCAAGTCCTTCTCCGCCCCCGTGGCCAGTCCCGCTTCGGGCGCCAAGGTCTGGTCCTTCGGCCTGCCGGTGAAATCCAACCGGGCCACGATGCTGATCGTCGAGGTCTGCCTCGATTGCGACGCCAGCGAAACCGAACCCGTGGCCAACGGCTACCGGACGTCTTTCGTCGTCGAATGGTCGGGCTGGAATACGATGTATTTCACCGCCTCCTCGCTGAAGCCCGTCGGCCAGCCCGCGGGATTATCCTCGGTGAAACGAATCCGGCTCACCGCCGGCACGACAACCTTTGACGGCACCCTCCTCGAACTCGGACCGGTTACCTGGCAGGTTGATTCGCCGGTCGTGCCGGTCACGCCGTACGAGGACATGGTGGTGAACTTCCTGAGCGAACGGATGTGGGACCGGCGCGATTGGACCTACGCGGGAACCGTGCCCCTGCCCGAGGGAGAACAATCCCTCGAAGTGGCCTGGATGTACGCCAACCTGCGCTATCTCCAGAAACCCGGCCGCCGACACCAGACCGCCTACACGCGGCGGATGGACCTGGATATCTCGGGCTATCAGGCCGTGACGTTGTTCACGGCCACCGATATCCGCGCCAACTTCAGCGTCATCCTCGAAATCGACGGTGTGCCGGTCCGGGCCATCGACCGGCGGCGGGGCATCGGCGGTGGCGATGAAATGCGCGGGCCCATCTCCGGCCGGCGGCTGACCGCCCTCACGATCGAGTTGGAACAGGCGGAATCCGAGGTCACCGAGGCGCTCCATTTCCATGTCTCCACGCAGATCCGCTGGATCCTGTTCGAACGCACCGGCACCGATCCCGCGCTGGTGGGCCAGGCTTGGGGCATCGCACCGGTGGCGCCCGCGGTGCAAGTGGAGCCCCTGGAAACCGGCATCCTCCCGGTCGGGATTCTGGTTGGACGCGAGGAATTCCTGCGCCTGCGCGAGGCGGCCAAACGACCCGGTCCGTTGAAGAAAATCGCCGATGAATTGATCGCCGAGTCAACGGCCCACTGGGACTACAACCCCGAGCAATATGCGGGCCGCTACCTGCCGGTGGACCTGGGCAACCAGGGCTGCGAGCGCCGCGTTTCTCCGGCCGACCAGATGAACCATGTCAGCAGCTGCATGATTTACGCCGGTCTCGCGTACGCGCTCACGGGCGACCTGCGCCACGGCCAGACCGCGCGCCGCTGCCTGTTCACCGCCGTGCGCTGCCGCACGTGGCAGGGCGGCCTGCCCAGCCGCATCCCCGCCGGCCTGCCGGGCTACCGGGCGCCTTTCATCGAGAGCGACTGCGCCGAATGTGTTTCGCTCTGCTACGACTTCATCTACCCGCTGCTTACCGAGGCCGAGCGGCGCGAGGTCGAGGACGCGCTCTACGAAAAGGCGCTGCCGTGGATCGACATGTATCTCCGCCTGAACGGCGAAGGCTATCTCCTCAACAGCAACCAGGGCGCCGTGTACACCGCCGGCCTCGCCTATGCGTCACTGGTGGCGCGGCGCAGTCATCCCGAGGTGGATGCGATCCTCGAGCGAGGCATCCAGTGGTTCCCGCGGATGATGAACAACTATTACAAGCCCGACGGCGCCACGAATGAGGGGCAGTTCTACTGGGAGTTCACGACCAAGCACGCCGTCACCGCCCTCATCGCGATCACGCGCCACAAGGGCTGGAACCTGCGGGACTATGCGCCGGCGCATATGGGGCGGACGATGGACTACATCATGCACACGCGCTCGCTGGCCCGGAAGCACCTCTCGTTCCTGCCGATGAGCGACAGCATTGAGAGCTTCGGTTACCACTTCATGAACGGCTCGTTCCTGTTCTTCGCCAAGTACTATGACGACGCGAACGCGCTCTGGCTGTGGCACGAGTTCTTTGCCCGCCGGCCCAATCCCCCGGGCAGCTGGTATTTCGGGCGGAAAATCGCCGCCGCCTACACCTCGTCCGGGCTACTGGATTTTCTCCTGTTCGTCGATCGGGCCCCGGCCGCGCCGCAGCTGACCCCGGGCAAGCGCTTCGCAAATTGCGACCGCATCACCCTGCGCACCGGATCCACCTACGGCGACATGCTGTTCCTGTTCGAAGGTGGCGCGCAGACCTTTGAACACACCCACGGCGACAAGGGGCAGTTCATCCTGGAAGCCTACGGCGAGCGCTTCGCCGCCGATCCGGGGGTCATCAAGTACCAGGACCCCGCGTGCATTTTCTTCAAGAACACCGACCACCACAACCTCGTCACCCTCAACGGCGCCAACCAGGACTACCGCGACCCCAAGCGCGCCGTGGTCATGGACCGTTGCGATTTCGGCCCGACCCTTGACTACCTCTCCGCCGACCTGCGCAACTCCTACAAACTCTGCCCGAAATACCGGCGCCGCATCGTCTTCGTGCGGCCGCACTATTTCCTGATCCTCTATGATGTGCAGGCGGATGTTCCCGGCCTGGAGTGGAATTATCACACCTGCGCCCCGATCCGGCAGATCGACCTGCCCTCCGGCCTGATCCGGCTGCAGGGCGAAAACGCCGCCATGCACCTCGCCATCGGCTGTCTGCAAACGCTGCGCGCCGCCACCGGCATCTACGCCTCGGAAGGCAAGACCCTGACGCACAATCTCGTGCTCACCCCGGAGCAGCCCGCATCCTCGCTGACCATCGCCGGCCTGCTCCTGCCCTTTCCGCTTTCTCCCGGTACGACCACCAAAGAGCCGCAGGTGAAGGTAAGCTACCAAGGAACGGCCGTGAACTTCACCGTCACCGGCCCATGGGGCACCGATGAGGTACAATGCGAGCTGAGCGGCAACGCGACCAAGCCCGACCGCCCGGCCATCCGGATCCGCCGGCAGGCAGGCGGCCCATTCGAGACCTTCTTCACCGCCGACGACACCAGCGATCAGACCGTCCGCTGACCGGCCCGCATTCCGGGCCAATCACAGAAACGCGGAAGTGCGGAGACGAGGAAAGAAGCCACGTGCAGGCCAGTCCGCTCGCGGACGCCGTTCGGGCGCGCGCCAGCGCGCTGGCCTACACGAGCCGGGACCCTCAGGCACTTGAGCGTCAAAAGTTAAACATTGAGCGTTAAGCTTTCTCCTCCCATCCGTCCCCGCATTCTTCCGGTAGGCTGATTCCGTTGTTCCCGTCGGGACGCGCCGTGCTATTGCTCTGGGCCCAACTCCTCTTCCACACCCATGCAAGATCCCACCGCGAACTGGCTGACCCCGGAGTTTTTCCAGAATCCGTACCCCTATTACGCCACCTTGCGCGAGCAGGGCACGGTGCACTGGAGCGCGAAGCTGAACATGTGGCTCGTGCCCGGCTACGCCTTGACGCACGAGGCACTCAAGGACCACACGCGCTTCTCCAACGTGGGGCGCATCGCCGTCGAGCTGGCCACGCTGCCCGAGGCCGACCGCCTGGCGCTGGCACCACTGGCCGATGAACTCGGCACGGGCCTCATCCACTCGGATCCGCCGGACCACACACGCATGCGGCGCATCGTGAGCCAGGCGTTCACGCCACGCGTGATCGAGACGCAGCGCCGCCGCACCGCCGGGCTGGTGGACGAACTCATCGATGGCATGCAGGCCAGGGGACGGTGCGATTTCATCGAGGAGTTCGCGTTCCCGCTGCCGATTCTGGTCATCAGCGATCTCTTCGGGGTTCCCCGCGCCGACCGCGACCGGATCAAAGTCTGGTCGGAGTGCATCACTGACCTCGGTTCGCACCGCAAACCGCTGGCCGAACTGGCCCGCGATGCCCTGAAGGCCACGCGGGAGATGAAGGACTACTTCGAAGCCATCCTCGACGAACGCCGCCGCGAACCGCGCGACGACCTGATCACCCTGCTGCTCAACGCCGAGGACGCGGGCGAGCGGCTCAGTCGCGGTGAGCTGATCGGCATGGCGATCCTCATTTTGGTCGCTGGGCACGAAACCACCACGAGCCTGCTCAGCAACGGCCTGTTGTTGCTCCTGCAAAATCCCGCCCAACTGGCCGCGCTCCGGGCCGACCCGGCGCTGACGCCCGGGGCGGTCGAGGAAATGCTGCGCATGGAGCCCTCCTTCCTGCGCACGCCGCGCCGGGTGAAGGAGGACATGGATTGGGGCGGCGTGCGCCTGCAACGCGATCAGATGGTGTCGGTGCTCAACGGCGCCGCGAACCGCGATCCGGCCGTGTTTCCCGATCCGGACCGCTTCAACATCCGCCGCACGCCCAACAAGCACCTCAGCTTCGGACAGGGTCCCCACACCTGCCTCGGCGCCCCGCTGGCCCGGCTCGAGGCCGCTCTGGCCTTCCCGCGACTGCTTGAGCGCCTGCCGGAAATCGCCCTCGATGACAGCGTGCAATGGAAAGAGGACTTCTCCACCCGCCGCCTGGCGCGGCTGGAATTCCGGCTGCAATAGAAGTGCACCGGCCTAGTAGGGCAGGTCTTTGACCTGCCTTCGGACGCCTCGCCGCGGATGAAGCGCTAAAAGGCGGGTCAGGCCTGTCCTCCGTAGGCCCGGCGAAGGAGGAGACCCGCCCTATTTTCCTACCCTGCGCCTCGATGCGGTCCGCTACTGATCGTTGCTGCGCATGAAATACTTGCGGCCGTCACCGCGGACACCCTTGCGGGCCGGAGGCGACGTCAGTCATTTTTGCCATGATGATCGCGGCCCCATGATCCTTGGATCCGGCCGCAGCACCTTCTTTCTTGTCACGGCTCAAACCAGAAGCCAGCCCATGAAACCCAGCGACCCAAACATCGGCAATTCCGCCCGGCCCGGCACATCTCAGGCCACGCCCGCCGCAGGTCCGGGCCTGCTGTTCAACACCTTCGAACTGCCGCGGATTCGCGCGACGCTCGCCCGGCCGGAATTCGCCGGCTATTGGCGCAAGCGCCAGCAGGCGGACCTGGCCGCGGATGAACGTTTCCTGCGCGAGGAGATGGATTCGGCCAACCTCAGCAAGGACCTCAACCGGGCCGGCACCCTCTTGCTGCGCTCGGCCTTCGTCAACGCCGTGGCTTCCGACGCGGGCCACCTCCGCCTTGCGCGCCTGGCCCTGGCCCGGATCCTGGACGTGCCGCGGTGGGACTGGTTCATCGAAGGCGGCCGGCACACGGTCGGCATCATGATCTGTCCGATGACCTGTGTCGCAACCGTACTCGCCAGCGACTGGCTCGGTGGAAGTTTGAGCGGCGGCGAACGTGAGGCCCTCGCCCGCCGTTTCATCGCCGAGGACGGACCGGCCTGCTCGCGGGCCGTGCGGGGCATGACCCATCACGACCAGGTGGAGGGATGGACCATGCTGCCGCCGGCACCGGGTGCGAAGCTCTTTGATGTCAGCCGCTGGCCT
>JBIJDP010000055.1:0-8684 GCA_044344065.1 Opitutaceae bacterium | reverse complement strand
CGGTGCTGGTCATGAGCACGCGGTTCTCGATCGGCTGGAGGAAACCCGGCACATAGCCGGGGACGTTCATGAGTTTTGCCGAGAGGTCGGCGATGATGGAGGCCTTGGTGGTGCCGGCCGGCCACTCGCGCTCGGGCTTCAGCATGATGGTGGTCTCGATCATCTCGACCGGGGCGGGATCGGTGGCGGTCTCGGCCCGGCCGAGTTTGCCCGCCACGGAGGCGACGGCGGGGTGTTCGCTCATGACCTTGTCCTGCCAGGCCATGATGCGCTGGACCTCGGTCAGAGAGGTGGCAGGGAGCAACACCGGCATGAACAGCAGCGAGCCTTCCTCAAGCGTCGGCATGAACTCGCTGCCGAAACCCTGGGTGTGGCGGGCGATGGGGTCGGGCAGCCGGGCATTGACGGCGCGCGGCAGACCGAACGCCACGACCAGGCACACCGCCAGCAGGGCGCCGGCGAGAACGAGCACGGACTTGCGGTTGACCAGCGCCCAGTCGAGCACGGGTTCATAGATCCGCAGGAGGTATTTCATCAGCCAGTTCTCGCTCTCGGGCTTGAAGGGTCCGCGCACGAGCAGCGTGCAGAAAACCGGCACGGCGGTCACGGCGAGCAGCACGGCGCCGATGAGGGCGAAGGACTTGGTGAAGGCGAGGGGATGGAAGAGCTTGCCCTCCTGGCCGGTCAGCAGGAACACCGGCACGAAGGCCAGGATGATGACCAGCATCGAGAAGAACATCGGCCGGCCGACCTGCGTGGCGGCGGTGAGCGTATGAGTGAAGACCTCCGGCGGGGTGAGCCGGCGGCCCAATTCCTCCTCCGCCCGCTCGCAATGCCGGATGACGTTTTCCGTCATCACGATGCCGGCGTCCACCAGCACGCCGATGGAGATGGCGATGCCCGTGAGCGACATGATGTGCGACGGGATGCCGAACCGGTCCATCAGGATGAACGAAATCAGGATCGAGGCCGGCAGGGGCAGCGTGACGATGAGGATGCTGCGGAAGTGGAACAGGAACAGGATGTGCGCGAGCGTCACCAGGAGGATTTCCTCGGTGAGGGCGTGCTTGAGCGTGTCGATGGCGCGGGCAATGAGGTCGCTGCGGTCGTAGAAGGACTCGACGGTGACGCCGGCGGGCAGGCCGGGCGCGAGCGCGGCGAGCCGGGCCTTCACGTCCTGGATGACCTGCCAGGCGTTTTCGCCGTAGCGCATGACGACGATGCCGCCGACGACGGCGCGGCCGTTGACATCGAGGGCGCCGCGGCGGAAGTCGCCGCCGATGCGAACCGTGGCGACCTCGCGCAGCAGGAGCGGCTGACCGCTGCGGGGCTTGAGCACCACGGACTCGAGATCGGCGGCGCTCTGCACGAGGCCGACGCCGCGGACCACGTACTCGGCGCCGTTTTCCTCGATGGTCTTGCCGCCGACGTTGAGGTTGGCCGCGGCCACGGCGTCCATCACCTCGCCGAGCATCACGTCGTACTGCTTGAGCTTGAGGGCCGAGACCTCGATCTGCCACTGGCGCACGTAACCGCCCAGGCTGGCCACCTCGGCGACACCGGGCACGGCGGCGAGCTGGTAACGGACATAGGTGTCCTGCACCGCGCGGAGCGAGCCGAGGTCCTGCGTGCCGGAGTCATCCTTGAGGTAGTATTGGAAAATCCAGCCGAGGCCGGTGGCGTCCGGACCCAGGCGGGCGCTGACGCCGCCGGGCAGGGCGTCGCCGAGGGAGTTGAGCCGTTCGAGCACCCGGGTGCGGGCAAAGTACGGATCGATCCGGTCCTCGAAGATGACGGTGAGAAAGGAGAAGCCGAACATCGAGGTGGCGCGCACGCTCTTCACGCCGGCGAGGCCCTGGAGCGAGACGCTGAGCGGGTAGGTGATCTGGTCCTCGACTTCCTGGGGCGAGCGGCCGGGCCAGTCGGCGTAGACGATGACCTGGTTTTCCGAGAGATCGGGAATGGCGTCGATCGGCACGCGCTGCAGCGCGAACACGCCCCAGGCGCAGAGGGCGATGAAGCTGCTGATGACGAGAAACCGGTGGTGCAGGGACCACGTGATGATGCGGTTGATCATGGGAGCGGAAGTTTGATGCGGGAAAGACGATCCGGGCTTTGTCACGTATTACGTAACAAAGCCCGGGGTGGGATCAGTTCACCTCGTCGCCGCATTCGGGCATGGCGGAACCGAAGAACGGGTTGCGGAGCCGGTGGGTTTTGGAGAGCCAGCGACCGGTGCCGAGGACGGGGGTCATGGGGCACTCGTAAATCCAGAGCTTTTCCTGGTGGTGGAGGTGTTCGCTTTTCGCGGCGTCGGCGACGGCGGTGCTGAAGGGCTCGAAGGCGCGGCGGGCGGCTTCGAGATCGGGGCCGTCGGCGAGTTTGCCGGTGAACGCCGCCAGCGGTCCGCGGGTGGCGGGGCCGAAGCCGGCGAGGTAGGCGTCGAGGGCGGCGCGCAGGGCCGGGAGGTTTTCCCGGTAGCCGGCGAGGTCGTCGGAGGCGAGGGCATCGGCCCCATCGGCGGCGGCGAAGGCGAGGGTTTTCAGCAGGGCGTGGGCATCGCCATCATGGGCCGGCATCGCGACGGAAACCGGGGCGGGTGAAGCTGAACCGGGGTCGGCGACCCCGGCTACATTGACGGCGGCGTGGGCGAGCTGGGCCTGGCCGTCGAGCAGCAGGGCGCCCTCGGTGACGACCCGGTCGCCTTCATTGAGGCCGGAGAGGACCTCGGCCTCGGCGTCGCCGATACGGCCGAGTTGAATCTGGCGGGCGGCATAGGCCCCGTGCTCGCGGGCGAGAAAGACAACGGGCTGGCCGCCGTGCTGCAGCACGGCGGACCGGGGCACGAGCAACGTCTCGGGCGAGCCCGTGCGCACGAGGGCCTGGGCGGTCTGCTTGTGCAGGAGCAGGCGGCGGGAGTTGTCGAGGATCACGCGCACGCGGGCCGTGCGGGTGGCGCCGTCGAGGTTGGGATCAATGAAGGTGATGGGCGCGGTCAGCACCTGGCCGGGCAGGGACGGCACGGTGAGTTCGACCATCTGGCCGGGCTTGATCCAGGGCAGGTCGGGTTCGTAGGCGTCGAAGACGAACCACATGTGCGAGAAATCCCCGATCTCGAACAGCGGGTCGTTGGTCTCGACATACTGGCCCTCGTAGACCGAGCGGGAGACGACCGTGCCGGACATCGGGGCGCGGACATTGACCATGGCGGTGGGTTGGAGGGTGCCTTCGAGAATGCGGATTTCCTCCTCGGTCAGGCCCAGTTCCAGCAGGCGCTCGCGGGCGAGGGCGCGTTCCGAGACGGTGAAGGAGATCCCGCCCTTGAGCCTTTCGACATAGGTGCGCTGGGCGGTCAGCATTTCCGGGCTGTAGACGGTCGCGAGCGGGGCACCGGCCTCGACCTCGGCGCCGACGAAGTTGACGTGGAGTTTTTCGATCCGGCCGGGAACGCGGGCGGCGAGGATGCGGTGGCGCGTGTCGTCATCGTCGATGACCCCGTTGACGCGCAGGTTGCGCTGGAGCGGGGCCCGCCGAATCTCGGCGGTCTTGACGCCGATCACTGCGGCCTGTGCCGGGGTCAGGGTGACGAGATTGGGGTCCACGGCGGCGTCATTCGCGGTGGCGGAGCCCGAGGCGGCGACCAGGGCCATGCCGCAGATGGTGCATTTGGCGTCCGCCTGGTCGGACTTGATCCACGGGTGCATCGGGCACTGGTAGACTGCGGCCGGAGTCGCGCTGCCGGTGGCGGCGGGAGAATGGGAGTGCTGCCGGCCAGCGTAGTAACCGCCGGCGGCCAGGAGAATGAGCAGGGAAAGGAGGAGGACAGTTTTCATGACAAGTCAGGAGAGGGTTCGCAGGAACAACACGCCGGATTCACGGCGGAAACGGCGGCCGCAAAAGCGGCTGCCCGGGACACACCAATCCCCTGCGCTCAGATCAGGAAACTGCAGTGCAGCAGGTAAACCGGCGCAGGCACTACCGGCAGCGGCCGGGAAGAGGCCAGGGCCAGCGCGGGAGAAACCGGGTTCAGCGACCGGCCGCACAGGGCTTGGGTCATCTCCTGCTTCGGTGCCTGGCGGCGCTTGGTCTCGGTCAACTCCGTGCGCGGAGCGGACTGGGCCACCACGGGCACCCGGGCCGTCGGGGCCGGGAGGCAATCAGGCATGCCGCACGCGCCGTCGCAGTCGCAGCAGCCACAGGCCTCGCTCTTGGCCGCCGTCGACGCCACGGGCTGGACCTGCCCAAAGGCGAGGACGCAGGCGGCGAGGAGGAGCCAGACGAGTTGCTTCATGCGACGGGTGGTACCAATAGGCTGACGGATGCCGATGGCAAGTGTTACGGCCTTTCCGCGAACTGTTCGTAACAGCGGATTGCGCGGGGCAGCGACCCCGGCTACAAGGATATCCCGGTCAGAGTAGTTAGCGTAGGCAGCCCGCGGGCGGGCGCGGGTTGGGCGCGAGCAAGCTCGCTGACCTACCGTAATGTAGGGGCGCACCTCGTGTGCGCCCTCTTGGTGTCATCCGTGGTTGGACCACGAACGGGCGCAGTCAAGCTGCGCCCCTTGTTGCTACATATCGCCTGCATCCGCCTGCGCAGAGCCTTCGGCGCGACAAGAGCAGGCTCCTACCTCACATCCCCGGGTGCGCAGGAAGGACCAAGTGTCGCGTGCCGAGTTGCAGGGCTTCGGGCAACGCACCGGCTGCGGCCGGGGCCGGGGCAAACTCGCCGTCCGGTCGCGCCAGTTGCAGCACCCAGATCACGTTCAGCTGCTCCACCGGCGCCGCCGCATCAAGCCGCAACATCCGGCCGAGCTCTGAGTGGTGCCATGGCGCGACTGTCAGCGCGGCGGGTTGGTCGCTCCACCACCACAGGCGCGCCTTGGCCAGGTCGCCGGTCAGATCCACGTACCCCGCTTCCTGGCTGACCCGCATCTCAACCGTGGTGTGGCGCAGCGAAATCCGCACGGGTTGGCCCGGGTGCGAATGCAGCTGATCCACGATCACGAGCCAGGCACCGTCCACGAGCGCGATGCGCCGCTCGAAACGTGCCAGCCGGTTTTTGCGCAGGCCGGCCCATTCCGGTGGCGCTTGTACCGGACGCCCCCACAGGCCTTCGCACGAGAAATCCTGGTAGGCTGCGGCCAGATTGGCACCGGCCCAATGCACCCTGCCCTCGGAGGTCACCGCGGTGAGCCGGGCCAGCGGGGTATGGGGCACGGCGCCAATCTCCGCCACGAGCGGTGATTCATGCGGGTAATGTCCGCTGGCCTGGCCCGCGCCCTCCACCTCCGCCACGTAGCCGGATTGGTTGGACATGGTGAAGGGTGCGGCGGCGTGGGCGGACAGGTAGTTGTCGAAGGGGAGTAGCGGCAGGCCGAGCACGCGCTGGCCGAAGGCGAGGAGCGTGACCTGGCCCTGGTCATGGTAGTTTTTGCCCGAGGCCGGCCCGGCGTAGAGAAAGGCGCTGACACTGTGGTCGTCCCACGTTTCGCGCAGGGCGGCCCAACCGGTGGCATGGTAATGGCGCGTGCGCAGGCTGCCGTCCTCGCGGGGATGGATGGCCGGCACGGATTCGTCGTAAACCTGTCCGTTCATCTCCGCCCCGGCGCGCATCACGTCAACCCAGGCGTGGTCGTGCCGGACGGACATCCGCTCGCGCAGGGCGAGGCCCATCCATTGCACGGCGGGCAGGCGGTGGCGCGCGGCCAGCAGCAAATACAGCCACGGATAATTGAACCCGCGCGCCCAGTCCACCCAGCCCAGGTCGCCGGGCGCCTGCATGGCGACCAGCCAGCGGGCGGACGCGCCGACGCGCGGATGATCGAGCAGGCGCGGTCCGCCGGCTTGTTCCAGGGCCAGCCAGAACGGAAAGGCCCAACGGTACGCCCACATCAGGTAGCCCGGCTTGTCGATGTAGTCGCCGTCCGGGCCGATGGAGAGCGGGATCAACTGTTCGAAATGCTCCCCGAGGCGGAGGGCGAAATCATGCCGGCCCAGCCACAGTCCGGCGATGCCGGCCAGGCTGAGGTTGTACCACCAGTGATTGTTGACGTGTTCCGGCTGAGGTTTCGCGATGCCGGCGCCCCATTCGCCGACGCATTGGTCGAGGGCGACCTCGACCCGTAGTCTGGCCTGCTCGCGGAGTGGAAGCGGCAGCGCATCGCCCAGCCAGTCGCAGGCGAGGGCGGTGGCGCACATGGCCCGCGGCATGAACGTGTCGGTGCCACTCGCCGACGGACCCCAGTGCGGCATGTTCCCCACAAATTGCTCCACCCAGGCCGCCGCCCGCCGGGCGAAATCCGCCTGGCCGGTGGCATGAAACGCAAAGGGCAACTGGGAGGCGGCGCGCAGGTAGGCGAAGGTCGCGACCTCGTAGGCCTCGTGGGCGATGAGAGCGTCGGGGCTGAAGGGTGTGAGGCCGGGCGGGGGTGGGACGGCCTTCAGCATTTCCGGCGGACCCGAGTCGAGGGCCGGCGGAATCGGGTAGGCCAGCATCCAGTCGGCGGCAGCCAGGGCGCGGAGGTGGAAGCGCTCATGCTGCGGCGTGCGCCGGGCGTTTGCGCCGATCCGGGTGAGATCGAGGATGAGGCTCATCGTGACGGGCGGACAGCGGACGCCGGTTTCATTGCCGGCATAGTCGGCTTGGGCCGGGGTATTTCAAGCCCGCTCCTGTCGTCGGGTAAGGGAGCGCGGGCGGCAAGATTGGAGAACGGCGGAGCGTAACTGTAGGAGCGGCTTTATGCCGCGCTCCCAGGGTGGAACGACGGCAAGTGATAGTTTACTTTAGCGTTCTCGGGAACCCGCAAGTCTTCGCACAATTGCGACCGAGGGCCCTCCTTCGCCGGGCCTACGGAGGGCAGGCTGGTCGCGCTCCGAGGGTGCATCATTGCACGGTGCGCAGCTGCACGCTTTCCACGAGGCGGTCCTGCGAGAGGATGTCGGTGGCCACGATCAATTTGTCGCCGGGCGCGACGCGGCCGAGGCGGCGCAGGTGCATTATGGCGTTCTCGATGGTGATGTCGGGCTCGGAGGCGAAGGGCATCAGGTAGGGCTCCACGGCGCGCAGCAGCTGCATCTGCCGGTGCAAGCCGGGCGCGGGGGTGAAGGCAAGGATGGGGGCGCTGACCGGGCGGAGGGCGGCGAGGCCGCGGACCATGGTGCCGTAGCGCGTGAAGGTGAGCAGCTTCGAGCCCGGCAGGCTGTTGGCGAGGACCACGGCGGAATGCAGGACGCGCATGCGCTCGCTGCGCACCGTGACGGCCTGGCGCAACTCGCTGTCGTCCTCGGACTCGATGCGGCGGGCGATCTTGTCGAGGATCTGGACGCACTCGACCGGATAGCGGCCGATCGTGGTCTCGCCGGAAAGCATCACGCAATCGGCCAGCTCGAAGACGGCGTTGGCGACGTCGGTGATCTCGGCGCGCGTCGGCACGGGCTGGCTGATCATGGACTCCAGCATGTGGGTCGCAACAATGACGGGCCGGCCGTGGGCGAGGCAGGAACGCACCGCGCGGCGCTGGATGACCGGGAGTTCCTCGAAGGGGCACTCGATGCCGAGGTCGCCGCGCGCAACCATGAGGGCATCGCAGGCGCGGACGATCTCGTCGAGGTTCTCGATGGCGGACTGGTCCTCGATCTTGGCGACGATGCCGACCTTGGATTTCCGTGCGTCGAGGAATTCACGCAGGCGGGCGATGTCGGCGGCTTCGCGGACGAAGGAGAGGGCGAGGAAATCAATGCCCTCCTCGAGGCCGACGAGGGAGTCGGCGCGGTCCTTCTCGGTGAAGGAGGGGAGGTTCACCTTCACGCCGGGGAGGTTGATGTGGCGGCGCGAGGCGAGCTGGCCGGGAATGAGCACGCGGCAGCGAATGTGGGCGTCGCTCTTCGCCAGCACTTCCAGCCGGATGAGGCCGTTGTCCACGAGCACGGTGTCGCCCACGCGGATGTCCTTCACGAGGTCCTGGTAATTGACGTCCACGGACCGGATCTCCTCGGCATTTTCGCGGCCGGCCCCGGGCTTGACGGTAAAATCGAAGATTTCGCCCGGCTTGAGTTCCAGCGGGACCGAGACATCGCCGGTGCGAATTTCCGGGCCCTTGATGTCCATCATGATGGCGACTTCGCTGCCGAGCCGGGCGCTGACGGTGCGGATACGGCGGATGACGTCACGCGTCCAGTCATGCTTTGCGTGGGCCATGTTGAGGCGGACGATGTTGGCGCCGGCGCCGATGACCTGCTCAAGCATGGCCTCGCTTTCTGTGGCGGGGCCGAGGGTGACGATGATTTTGGTGCGACGAAAAGTGGTGGGATCGCTCATGCGGGGCTGTAGGTGCAGGAAACACGCCAAGGCTGCAAGTGTGGGGTGAAGCGTCCACCGGCACCTCCTATTCACGCAAGGGACCAAGACCGGAAGGTATGGCCGCAAAAAGGCGCAAAAATTCAATCTGCCTGCTTGGCTTTCCCGCGCGCCCATAGGCGCAGGCACGGTTTCTCCGTCTTTGATTTTTTGCGCCTTTATGCGGCAAAATGTTTGTGAATCGGTCGATTGCTCACGCCGGCCCGGTCTTGGGGCTCAATCACTTGAATGGTTGGTGAATACGCGGTGGTCCTCCGGCCATCCGGACGGTCCCGGCGGATTTTACGTGCAGCCCGCCGGGCATACCGCTGAGAGTAGGGCGGCCCGAG
>JBIJDP010000054.1:0-8700 GCA_044344065.1 Opitutaceae bacterium | reverse complement strand
CCCGGCGTCACGAAGACCGTCTGGCTGCTGCGCCCCTAACGCGTGTACGAGACCATGCTGCCCGAGCTGCGCCGCCGCGACTGGGCGGCGGAATACGCCGAGGCGAAGGCGGGGTGGGAAAAGCTGATCGGCCGCACCACCCGCCTGGCCCTTGCCGACGACGGGGTGCGCCAGGCGTATTACGCGGGGCTCGCCGACATCTTCATCATGCGCGAACCCGTGCCCGGCGATTACCTCGGCACCCTGCCCGGCACCGAGCTCTACCGCTGCGCCAACCCGGCCGAGGCCGCCATCGCCAGCATCTGCCTTGACCAGGCCGGACTGTCGCTGGAGGCCGCCGAGGGCTACCGGCTCGCCCTTGACCTCCAGAACTTCGACGGCTGCTGGTCCGAGCCGCAGGGCTGGGCGCGCGGCTGCTGGTTCTCCGCCGGCTTCAAGTGCTGGTTCATCCATGAGCACTACCGGATCACCCGCGACCGCGACTACCTGGTGAACGTCTTTCCGCGCATGCTGGCCAGCGCCCGCTGGCATGAGCGTTCACGGCAGCGTTCCCGCTGCCTGGTGGAGGGCAGGAAGTCCCTCGACCACGGCCTCCTGCAGCGCGGCATGGGCGACGGCGGGCTGCGCAATGACGGCGGCTTCTTCGGCGTGTTCATCCCGCACAACATCTGGGCCGTGTTCGCCGACACCGTGGCCTTCGAGGCCGCCGAGACCCTCGGTCTCGAGGCCGAGGCCGCCGAGCTGCGCCAGATCGTCGGGACCGCCCGCGCCGACCTTCTCGATGTCATCCACCGCGGCGCCATTGACGAGGGCGACTACCGCTGGATCCCGGGCGTCGCCGGCAAACTCGGCGGCAGCCGGTTTGGCGCGCTCAACGCCGCCACTCCCTGCGGACTGCTCGCCACCGATGATCCGTTGATCACCGGCACCATCCGCAAGATCGAGTCGAAGATGAGTCCCGGCGGCATCCCGATCCACACCGGCTGGATGGAGGACGGCATGTGGGTCGCCATGACCCTGGACAACCTCGCCGAGACCCTGCTGCGGCGCGGCGATGGCGACGCCGTGGCCCGCTACCTCTACGCCACGCTCAACCACGGCACGCCGCTCTACTCGTGGTGCGAGGAGCGCGGGCCCGAGCCCGGGTCGCCCAAGACCCTTGGCGACCGCCAGCACCTGTGGACGCCCATTGCGGTCGTCCGCCTCCTGCGCGACTGCCTCGTGCTGGAAGACGGCGACACCCTGCACCTCGCCCGGGGCGCCGACCGCTCCTGGCTCGCGCGCGGTCCTTTGGGCGGGGCGGGATTCGACAGCCACTTCGGGCCGGTCTCGTACTCGCTGGCGGCAGCCGACGCTGATCACGTGGCCGGAGAGGTCGCTCTCACCGAAGGCCGTCTGCCGTCGAAGCTCCGGATTCATATCCGTCTCCCGGGCGGGAAAAAGATCAGCGCGATTGATGATGCCCACGGCCGCATCCTGGCTGATGGCGAGACCATCGAATGGACGCAGCCCGCGGCCAGGCTCCGCTTCATCGCCACAATGCGCTGAACCGGTTTCTGATCCTTGGACCGCCCTTGACCGAAATTCAGGCCTGGAGCAGAATAAAAATTCGCCCGAGAATCTCATGTCAGTATCACTCTCAGCCCGTTCCCTTGCCTCCTTTTTTTCCATCCTCATCGCCGGTTGTGCGACGGATGACACCATCCCGGCTGAGCTGCTCTACCGGCATCCGCCCGCTGGCACAGCGCAGGGCACTTGGATCAAGGGATCAAAGACGGAGGATACCGGGCTGTTCGCCTCTTCTCATCTAGGTTATGTGCTGATGATCGATGGCAAGTTTGTGCTCAATTCGAAGGAATACCCTGAGCAGCCCATTCCCATCACGCCAGGCGCGCACGAAATCTCCGCCGAATACAGCTATTCCGTCTTCACCGCCCGCACGGCGCTGAGCTTTGAAGCCAAAAGCGGCAGCACTTATGCGCTGAAGGTCAATCCCCGCCTTGAAAGCGATGGCGAACGCCGCTTTTGCGACATGTCGATCGTCGACGCCGCGACCGGCCAGCCGGTCAGCCTCGTCAAAAACTGCTACGTTACCGGCGGTCCCGCCCAGAACCGTTCCAACTTCCGTCCGCTCGACTGAATCTACCGCCATTCATGGCGGGGATAGCGCCGGGACAATTCCGTTTTGACCTTCGGATACATGTCGCGCCAGAAGACGCTGAGGTCGTCGGTCACCTGAATCGGGCGGTGATTCGGCGCGAGCACCTCGATTTTCACCGGCACGCGGCCATGGCCAAGCATGAAGGTTGAGTTCACCCCGTACAGTTCCTGGATGCGGGCGCTCAGCACCGGCGGCCCCTCCTTGGCGTAGGTCAGTCTGGCTTTGCGGCCGTTCGCCATGGTGAGCTTCTCCGGCAGATAGTCATCGATCACCGCCAGTTGCTCGGCCGTCAGCCAGTCGCGCAGCACCGGCATGACCGGTTTGTCCTTCACGTCGCGCGCGCTGAGTTCGCCGTAGCAAACCTGCTCGATGAGGGTGGCGCGGTCAGCGTCGGTGATGGGATTGACCTCCAGTTCCGGAAACCATTCCGCCAACCGGTTCACACGCAGGATCCATTGTTCGACCGCCTCGTCCCAGGCCTCGAGCTTGATGCGCCCGGCCAGCACTTCCCTCGTCAGCAGGGCCGCCGCCTCATTGAGCGGCGCGTCCTCGCTGCTGGTTTTGGCCTCGAGCACCAGGTCGCGGAACCGCCGCTCCCGGCGCGAGACCACGCGCTTCATGGATTCGTCGTAGGTCACGCCGCGTACCTCGCGGTAATCGTCCGGGAAAGTTTCCTTCAGCCAGGATTCCTCGACCGCCGTCGCCAGCGAGAGCAGCACGTTCACCTCGCCGCCCCGGCCCTCGATCTCGCTGATCTCCGCCGCCACCAGGAGGGGGGACTTTTGAATGCAGCTTTCGCGCGCGAGCAGTCCGCGGCGGTTGTGCACCAGCTCGCAGCGCAGGGTGCCGCCGTTGAGCCGCTTGGCCAGCTGGTCGGAAAAGCCGGCCAGCACGCACTTGCGCACGGCCTCCCCGTCCACGCGGCGTTCGCTGACATCGAGTCCCTCCTTCTCCGCGATGGCGAGAAAATGTTCGAACAGCGGTCCCACCTGCCGGGCCCCCTGCGCGTGCAGGCCCAGCCGCCGGCAGGCCTCCATCGCGTAGTTTGCCTTGTCCGCATAGCGCCAGGCCCGCATCAGCATGAAAAAGTCGCTCTCATGCTCCTCCCCGAAAAGGTCCTCCCGCGCCTCATCGGTGCGCTTGTCCACGCCGCGCAGGAGGAAATTCCTCCCCTGCGTCAGCGCCGCCATCAAGGCCACAGAACGCACACAGCCGCGCTCCTGTGCCGCCAGGAACATGCGGGCGTAGCGCGGGTGCACGGGGAAGCGCAGCATTTTGCGGCCGACCTCGGTTATTGTAAGAGCGGCTTTATGCCGCGATTCAGCCGCACCATCGCGGCGTAAGGCCGCTCCTGCAGATGAGAGCGCCCCCAGGTCCGCCAGCAGTGTCTCCGCGCGCTCCAATGCTTTCGGGTCCGGTTTTTCCAGCCAGGGGAACCCGGCCACGTCGTCGATCCCGCTCGCCTTCAGCGTCAGCACCACCTCGGCCAGGTCGAGGCGCTTCACCTCCGGCAGCTCCTGCAACGCCCGTTGCGCGTGCTCGCGCTCCGTCCAAAGCCGCAGGCACACCCCCGGTGCCGTCCGCCCGGCCCGGCCGGCCCGCTGGTCGGCGCTCGCCACGGAGATTTTCTCGATGAGGAGCGTGTTGATGCCGCGGTGGGGATCGAACCGCGCCATGCGCGCCAGTCCGCAGTCCACGACCGCGGTGACACCGTCAATCGTCAGCGAGGTTTCTGCCACGTTGGTGGAGACGATGATCTTCCGCGTATCGTACCGGGCCACGGCCCGGTCCTGCAGCTCCGGCGGCAGTTCGCCATGCAGCGGGAAACAAGCGAACCCGCGCAGCGCGTGTGAACCCTGCACCTCCTGCACCGTGCGGCTGATCTCATAGGCGCCGGGCATGAACACCAGCAGGTCGCCCGGGGTTTCCGCCGCGATCCGTTCGCACTCCCGCGCGGCCACGGCCCAGACGGGGTCGGCTTCGAAATTGGCGGTCTTCGCCAGGTACCCGATGCGCACCGGAAACATGCGACCCTGCGAGGTGAGCACTTCGCAGGGCGCGAGGTACTCCCGCAGCACTGCGGTATCGAGTGTCGCCGACATGACGACAATCTTAAGATCCGGCCGCACGGTCTGCTGGATCTGCAGCGCCCGGGCCAGGGAAATGTCCCCGTAAAGGTGCCGCTCGTGAAACTCGTCGAACACGAGGACGTTGATCCCGCGCAGGGTCGCATCGAACGACATCTGCCGGAGCAGAATGCCTTCGGTCACGAACCGGATCCGCGTGGCGGCACTGACGCGCGACTCCAACCGGATCTGGTAGCCCACGATGTCCCCCAGGCGCGTGCCGACTTCCTCGGCCACACGCTTGGCCAGCAACCGGGCCGCCAGCCGGCGCGGCTGCAATACCACCACCTCGCCCCCGTCGAGAAACCCATGCCGCAGCAGCATTTGCGGAATCTGGGTGGATTTGCCCGAGCCCGTCGGCGCCTGCACGATGAGCCGCCCGCCCGCCCGCAGGGAGGTGACGGTGGCGGATTCGAGCTCGTAGATGGGCAGTTCGCGCGGAGACATGCGGCAGGAAAACCACAGGGTCGGGCTCTTCCCGCACGAGGCAAGGCCGTTGTGAATAACCGGTGAGCCGGATTGCTCCCAAGTTATTCACCGATCCCGCCGGTGGAGAAGTTGTGGAGAACAACTGCTTTCCAAAACGCCGCTCCCGGTCATGTTCGCTCCTGTTCCTTGATAGAACAGTCGCAGCGCAGCGGCCTGAAACGGTTCGCTGAGAGCACGACTGGGATAATCCCGGGCGACCGGGGAAAGGTCGGCGACAGCTGGTGTCGCCCTCCCCTCGTGTGCGGCAACGCACGATGCAGGCAGATATCACCAGCTCCTCTGGCCGGTGTCGTGACCGGTCAGTTCAGCACGAATCAGGAGCTGAGCGGCAAGACGCGATTAGAAACCGTGGTCGAGCCGAGTCAGGTCCACAGGACGTTTCGACCTGCGGACCGACGCAGTTACCCAGAGGGTTATGGTTGCTACTGCGCAGACCAGAACGCAGTCGCGCATCCCGGCGGGACAACCCCCGCCAAAAGGCCCGGCTTTGCAAGAAGCGGGGCGCGCAAGGGAGGCGTGGCGGCGCGGAGTGAGCGGGCCTGGCAAAGCCCGTCAACCTCCTCATGGGGCGGTGTGAAAAACCACATCACCTTACTGCAAAGCGAACGCAACCTGAGAGTTAAGAGGTCAGACCCGTAACGCAGGGCCAACGGCCGGCCACCAGCCGGCGCCGTCCTTGCGGTTTAGGTGCCGACGCGAAGAAATCGACGGATTGCAGGCGTGTCTGCACCCCGTCCGGCGAGTTGACTCCGGCAGGAGCCGACCGAACCGGGCGAAGAGGCCTCACTCGATAAATCCCAGCCGGAAACGGCCGGGACGGTCCCGCCATGAGACCGAGATCAGCGCATGCCGCGTTGAGTGGCGTCGGGGAGCACACAGCCCGCGAAAGCGAGAGCGCCCAATGTTGTGCCGCCGGGAAAGAGCGCGTGGCGAACGCCCACCCCCACTTTGAACCCGGGACCGCAAGGTCCCGGGTTCACTGTTTTATCAGCCTGCCACCCGCTTTAGCCTTGTCGCCGGTCGCCCCCCTGCGCGAAATTCGCCCCATGCCGGCCCGTGATTTTCTGGCCACCAGTGTGCGCGTCCTCTGCGGCGTCCGGGCACTCAATGCCGGCAGCATGCCCGGGGAACCGACGATCTATTTCGCCAATCACTCCAGCCACCTGGATTTCGTCATCATCTGGTCCTGCCTGCCCCCCGCCTGCCGCCGCCGCGTGCGTCCGGTCGCGGGTCGCGACTACTGGAACCGCAATCGCCTGCGCCGCTGGCTGGCCGCCCGGGTGTTCAACGCCGTGCTGATCGAGCGCCAGCACGTGACCACGGCCAACAATCCGATGGAGCCCATGCTGGCGGCGCTGGATGCAGGCTCCTCGCTGATCGTTTTTCCGGAAGGTTCCCGCAGCCCGGACGGACACCTGGCGGATTTCAAGGGCGGGCTCTACCACCTGGCCCGCGCTCGGCCGGCCGTCCCCCTCGTCCCGCTTTATCTGGAAAACCTCAATCGTATTTTGCCCAAGGGCGGACACATTCCCGTACCCCTCATCGCAACCGTGCACCATGGTGCGCCGCTGCACCTGGGGGAGAAGGAAGACCGGGAAATTTTCCTGAAACGCGCCCGTGAGGCCATAACCGCCATGGCGCATTCCAATTTCCAATGAAGATCGACCGCGAAGTGCTCTGGCTCATGGGCGGCATCCTGATCCTGCTGCTCATGGCCAGCATCGTCACCGCCCTGCTCAGGCGCCGCAGCGGCGACACCGCCAATGCCGTCATTGAGAACCTGGCCGCCCGGGTGCGGGCCTGGTGGATCATGGTCGCCGTCTTCGGCCTGGCGCTCCTGACCGGCGGCACCGGCTCGGTGGTGCTGTTTGCGGCGATCTCCTTTCTGGCCCTCCGGGAGTACATCACCCTGCCCCCCACCCGCCGCGGCGACCACGCCTCGCTGTTCTGGTCGTTCTTCGTCCTGATCCCGGTGAACTACGGCCTGATCTGGCTGCAATGGTACGGACTCTACTCGATCCTGATTCCGGTCTACGCCTTTGTGCTCCTGCCCATCCGCAGCGCCACGGCGGGGGACTGCGAACATTACCTGGAGCGCACGGCCAAAATCCAATGGGGCCTGATGGTCTGCGTGTTTTTCCTGAGCCACGCACCTGCGCTGCTCATGCTGCCCATCCCCGGGTACGAGGGCGAAAACGCCAAGCTGCTCCTCTTCCTCGTCCTCATCGTGCAGTTGAGCGATGTGCTGCAATACGTCTGGGGCAAACTCCTCGGCCGGCGCAAGGTCGCGCCGACGCTCAGCCCGAACAAGACCTTGGAGGGCTTCGTTGGCGGCGTGCTTACGGCCACCGCCATCGGCACGGCCCTGTGGTGGGCCACACCCTTCAATCCGTGGCAGGCGGCCTTGCTGGCCCTCATGATCACGCTGATGGGATTCTTTGGCGGCCTGGTCATGTCCGCCATCAAGCGCGACCGGGGCGTGAAGGATTTCGGCTCCATGATCGAGGGCCACGGCGGGATCATGGACCGCATTGATTCGCTGTGCTTCGCCGCCCCGGTTTTCTTCCACCTCGTCCGCTATTACTACACCTGACCCGTGCCCACGCTCTACGACATCAAACCCCGCTTCCAGGCCCTCCTGCGCCCGTTGGTGCGCAGCTTCGCGGCCGCCGGCATTACCGCCAATCAAGTCACGCTCGCCGCTGCGGGGCTCTCGCTGGCCGCGGGTGCCGCGCTGGCCTGGCGGCCGGAATCCCGGGTTGTCCTGTTGCTGGTTCCGGTCACCCTTTTCGTCCGCATGGCGCTGAACGCCATCGACGGGATGCTGGCGCGGGAGCACGGCCAGAAATCGCCCCTGGGGGCGGTCCTCAATGAGATTTGCGATGTGCTCGCGGATGCCGCGCTTTACCTGCCCTTTGCCCTGTTTCCCGAGCTAAATCCCGGACTGGTGGTCGGTGTCGTCGTTCTCGCCATCGTCAGTGAAATGACGGGGATCGTGGCCGTGCAAATCGGCGCCACGCGCCGTTACGACGGCCCGCTGGGAAAAAGCGACCGCGCCTTCCTCTTCGGGCTGTTGGCCCTGCTGGCCGGCCTGAAAGTTTCCCTGTCCCGCTGGGGCGACCTCCTGCTCCTGATCGCAATTGTCCTGCTGGTCCTGACGGTCGTCAACCGGGCGAGGCACGCGCTGGCTGAACTCAAGCCTTGATCACCACGGTGCCGGCAATGCGGTCTTCCACCGCCTGTCGGTTGGGTTCCCACAAGACCTTGAGGAAACCGATCATGCCCATCGCCACCCCGGCCACATAGCCGCCCTGGCGGATGAAGGCGTCAAAGAAGGTCAGGGGCGTGCCATTGATCTTCACCACCCGGATCCGCAGCAGAAATTTGCCGAGCGAGCGTCCAGGCCAGAGGCCGAGGATGAGCGTGAAATAGATCCCGGACCAGCCGAAGGTCACGCCCAGCGACCGGGTGAAGCCCCGGGCCCGGTAAAGCCAGGACGATCCCGCGGACTGTTGCTCGCGGTATTCCTTTTTCAGCGCCTCCACCTGTTCCGACAGTTCGGCATTGGCCCGGCGCAACTCCCCCAGCGAAGGGTTCGGGGATACATAAACCGTCTTCTGCAAGGCCGCGCTCTCCGTCCCGCCGGTGAACACATCCAGGTTCAATCCGCGGGATTGCACGCTGGAGACATGGCCAAGCGCCAGCACCGACAGGGCGATGAGCAGGCCGCCGATGCCGCGGAGAATCCAGCGGAAGACTTTCATCGCCAGGGGGACTTCGCGGTTGCTGCCCAGCAGCACCACGACCAGCACCCCGGTGGCCAACCCCAAAAACGGCGTCGCCAGGAGCGAAAGCAGCCCCACGACCACGATATCCAGCGTCATCGCGACCAGCCGCCGCCACGGTTCCGCCAGCGGCTGGCCG
>JBIJDP010000053.1:0-8749 GCA_044344065.1 Opitutaceae bacterium | reverse complement strand
CTGATCAAGGCCAGCGGCGTCTGCACCAAGGAGTTTGCCTTCTTCAAGGACGAGTCCGAGTTCATGGCCACCGCCGCCAAGACCCCGCGTTCCAACTGCGTGATGGACTCCGCCAAGCTCGCTGCCACCGGTATCCGCATGACCGAAGTCCACGAGGCGATCGCCCGCGACCTGGCACAGTGGACCAAAACCACCTGATCCAACCATGCATCTCCTAGTCACCGGCGGCGCCGGCTTCATCGGCAGCAATTTCATCCACTACACCCTGCGTCACCGGCCGGAGTGCCGGATCACCGTGCTGGATGCCATGACGTACGCGGGCAGCAAGGCCAGCCTCGCACCGGCCGGCGACCGCGTTGAATTGGTCGTGGGCCGCATTGAGGACGCACCCCTGGTCGACCGCCTCGTGCAGGCCTGCGACATTGTCGTCCACTTCGCCGCCGAGTCGCACAACGACAATTCGATCGCCCACCCGCTCCCGTTCGTCACCACCAACGTGGTCGGCACCTTCACGCTGCTGGAGGCGGCCCGCCGCCACGGCCGGCGCTTCCATCACATCTCCACGGACGAGGTGTTCGGCGACCTGGAGCTTGATGACCCGGAGAAATTCCGCGAGACCACGCCCTACAACCCCTCCAGCCCGTATTCGGCCACCAAGGCGGGGTCGGATCTGCTCGTCAAAGCCTGGGTGCGCACCTTCGGCCTCAACGCCACCATCAGCAACTGCTCGAACAACTACGGCCCCTACCAGCACATCGAGAAGTTCATCCCCCGCCAGATCACCAACGTGCTGAGCGGGCTCCGGCCCAAGCTCTACGGCGCCGGGGCCAATGTCCGCGACTGGATCCATGTCGACGACCACAATTCCGCCGTCTGGGCCATCCTCGATCGCGCCCGGCCGGGCAGCTACTACATGATCGGTGCCGATGGCGAACAGAACAACAAGGCCGTCATCGAGCTGATCCTCGAACTGATGGGCAAGCCGCGGGACTGGTACGATCACGTCAACGACCGACCGGGCCATGACCTGCGGTACGCCATCGACGCCGCCAAGATCCGAAGCGAACTCGGCTGGTCGCCTCGCTACACCACCTTCCGCGAAGGGCTCGCGGCCACGATTGCCTGGTATCGCGACCACGCCGATTGGTGGCGGCCGCTCAAGGAGGCCGTCGAAGCCCGTTACGCCAAACAAGGCCAGTAATCACCCACCCCATGTCCGCGTCCACCCAACCGCCCGCCCGCAAGGGCATCATCCTCGCCGGAGGCTCCGGCACCCGGCTCTACCCCCTGACCATCGCAGTCTCGAAGCAACTGATGCCGGTGTACGACAAGCCGATGATCTATTACCCGCTGTCGGTGCTCATGCTCGCCGGCATCCGCGAGGTGCTGGTCATCTCCACGCCCACCGACCTGCCGCTGTTCCGAAAGCTGCTGGGCGACGGGGCCAACCTCGGTCTCGAGCTCAGTTACGCCGAGCAACCCAGCCCGGATGGACTGGCGCAGGCCTTTCACATTGCCGGCGATACCGGCTTCCTCACCGGGAACGAACCCTCCGCCCTCGTCCTCGGTGACAACCTGTTCTACGGCGCCGAATTCGTAAAATCCCTCGCCGAGGCCGATGCCCGCACGGAGGGTGCCACCATCTTTGGCTACCACGTGGCCAACCCGACCGCCTATGGCGTGGTCGAGTTCGCCGCCGACGGCCGTGTGCTTTCCCTCGAGGAAAAGCCCAGGTTGCCCAAATCGAACTACGCCGTCCCCGGACTCTATTTCTACGACCAGAACGTCGTCACCCTCGCCCGCGGCCTCAAGCCATCAGCCCGCGGCGAACTGGAGATCACCGATCTCAACCGGCTCTATCTCGACGCCGGCAGGCTGCACGTGGAAATCTTCGGCCGCGGCACCGCGTGGCTCGACACCGGCACGCACGATTCGCTCATCGAAGCCGCCCAGTTTGTGCACGTGCTGGAGAACCGGACCGGACTCAAGATTGCCTGCCTTGAGGAAATTGCCTTTGCGCAGGGCTGGATCGACCGCGCCGGGCTGGAAGCCAACATCCGGAAACTCGGCAAGTCCTCCTACGGCGAATATCTGCGGCGATTGCTGGCCTGACTGGTTGCCCCTGCGAGCGAGACCGCCCTCGGACGCAATTGATCGCTAGGGAACGGAGGAGACGCATTTCCATTCAATTCAACGTCTCCAGTCAGATCCAGGCATATGAGGCAGGAGCCTGCGTGAAGGCTCCCACTTCCAGCCCCAGACAAAATCGCCTGCCACCGGTGTCGCCGTGATCCCCATTTCCAACTGTGCCGCCAGTTCCGTGCCCTGCGCCCGGTTGCTCAACATCAGGCGCAAATCGGAGGGCACGTACGGAATCTGATAATCCGCCGCCTCCTGCATCGCCCGGCCGTCGAGTCGCAGTTGCTTTACTTTCTCCAGCGGCTCGCCGGCAAAACTGACCCACAGCGGTCGCACCTCCGGCAAATGCTCCACGCGCCCCGGCCCCGCCGAGGCTGTTAATTTTCGCGGCTCCAATTGCAATCCCATGGCCAGCACCGCCAGCCCGGCGGCAATCGCAAAGCCAATCTGCACGCTCCGCTCGCGCCACCCTCGGCACACCGCCGCGACCGACAGGGCAAAAAGCGGCGCCAAACCCCAGGCGAGATAGTGGATCAGGCTGAAGCGATAGACGGCCGAGGGCAGGAAATCGTTGTAGTTCACATACAGCGCCCAGTTCAGCCCCAGTGTGGCCAGTGCGGCCACTGCCGCCAGGCCGTGCGTGCGCACCCAGAAAATGGCGCCGGGCACGGCGAGGAACAGCCAGGGATAACGGAACAGCAATGCCGTGTCCGTCTCGCCGAAGAACGGCCGCCCATCCACGAACAGCCAGAAAAACTTGTGCAGGGCCGGATAGGAAAAGAAGCCGATGCCCTGCCAGCTCATGCGTTCATAGGGCGTGTCCCACGTACCGAACACGGCGCGATTGAGCAAACCCACTGCAAGCGCAGTCGCGCCAATCACCAAAATTCCGCCGGCGGCGCAGAGCAGGCGGTCTCGCCAGGCTGGCAGGCGCAACACCGCCCATACCAGCATCGGCGCAAAACACGCGGCATCGCCGGGTCGCACGAAATACGCGAGCACCGCCAGGCCGGTCAGCCGCCACACCGTGCGCGGACCCTGTGTTGCCACCATCACCCAAAGTCCGGCCAGCAGGATCAGCTGTGTCGCGATCGTGTTCCACGGGATCACCTGCGTCAGCACCAACACCTCCCGGTGCAGTCCGACAAACGCCACCGCCGTCAGCAGGGTCAGACGACGGTCCAGCCAGCCGCGCGCGAGACGCCACCAGACCGCCCCCGCACCCAGGACCAGCAGCAGGTCGGGAATGAAGAAGGGATGCGCCGGCATGAACCACCAGAAAAGCGCGCCCAGCGCGGAGTACCCCAGCGGATAGTGGTAGTTTTCGGGCGTGAGCCGGAAATGCGCGAGTTCGGCCGCCGATTGCCAGTATGCGAACTGGTCGGCCCAGTTCCACCAACCCATCCGCAATGTCGCCGGGACATCCCCCGGATTCTGGGGATGGTGCCAATAGGCGACGGCGTAAACCCAGGCCAGTATCACCAACAGCAGCCAGCCGGCGACCCGGTGGGCGAGCCGGTCCTCCACCCATTCGCAGCCAGCCATGATCCTGGTGCGCAGGGAAAGCGTAGGCCCCGCACTCATGTTAGAAATCCGCGACGGGTTGCGCGCGACATCACCCAGTTCATGCCGTCAGTGAATGACACTGGTCCGCCGCCATCAAGCCGGCAGACGTCCTGGGCGTGAATGCAAACTCTCCCCCACCCTGGACCTTGCGCGATACAACCACCGGCGGGATTTTGTCCGTGCGCCGCGGGTCTGTCGCTGTTTACTGGCTGCACTGTCCATGCAGGTCTCGTTCATCATTCCGCTCTACAACTGCCTGCCGCTCACCCGGGCCTGTGTCGCCAGCCTCCAGGCCACCCTTCCGCCGGGCCTCGGGCATGAGATCATCCTGGTGGACGATGGCAGCACCGATGGCACCCGCGAATGGCTGCGGACACTTACCGTCCCATGCCGCGTGATCCTGAATGACCGCAATCTGGGTTACGCCGCCGCCAACAATCGCGGTGCGGCTGTCGCCAAAGGCTCGCTGCTCGCGTTGTTGAACAACGATCTCCTGTTTCAACGCGGCTGGCTAGCACCCATGCTGGCCCTCCATGAGCGGCTCAGCGCCAACGCCGGGCTGGTCGGGAACGTGCAACGCGCCGCCTCCACGCGCAGGCTCGACCACACGGGCATCGCCATCAACCACAAGGGCAAGCCGGAGCACGAGCGGGTCTGGTATCCGTGGCCCTGCCGCGCCCGTCGCGTGACCGCCGTCACCGGTGCGTGCGCCCTGATCCGGCGCTCACTTTTTCTGGAGCAAGGCGGATTCGACGAGGGTTTCATGAATGGCGGGGAGGATGTGGATCTCAGTTTTCGTCTGCTCGCCGCCGGCTGCGTCAATGCCGTCGCACTCCGCAGCTGCGTGCTGCACCACGTGAGCGCCTCGCCCGGCCGCAAGCTGCGGGACGAGCAGAACACCCGCCGGCTCGTGGAAAAATGGCGCCCGCAACTTGTCCAACTGGGAACCCGGCCCTGGAGCTGGCATTTCCTCGCCACGCAATGGTCCGGGGCCCGCGATCCTGACGGCTGGGCCATCGCCGCCAGTCTGCTGGCGTACGCTCTGCACCTGCGGCGCAAGGTCCCGATCCAGGCGCTCGTCGGCATGAACGTCGCGCTCGACGCCGAGCTTTCGCGCTGGGCGGGTTTGCTATCTGCTTCGGGAGACTAGCACCACTCTGTGAGGTGCCCGGGCCGCCGCGCTGAACTAATCTTTTCCGCGGATCACGCGGATGACGGAGGTATTTATCCGCGACTATCCGCGTGATCCGCGGGAAAGAATCCAGTCTGGCATTACGACCCGCCCGGGCGCGGCGCGCTGACCAGCACCTCGCGCACCACGGATTGTGGCCTTTGATTGACCGTCAGGAAGGTCCGGCCGACGTACTCGCCGATCAGGCCGAGCATCACGAGTTGGGTGCCCGAGAAAATGAGCAGGGCCGCCATCAGCGAACCCCAGCCGAAGGCCGGACCCTGATGAGTTAACCGCAACCACACGACCACCGCCAACCCCACGAGCCCCGCCGCCGCCATCACCATGCCGAGCAGCGTGGCCAGCCGCAGCGGCAGCACGGAAAAATTCACCCAGGCGCTCATCCACAGCCGGACCAGGCGGCGCAGGGTGTAGCCGCTCTCTCCCGCCTGGCGCTCCGCGTGCTGCACGGTCAGCGAGCCGATGCGCTGGGTCACCTGCAGGATCAGCCCGTCGATGTAGGGATACGGACCGGAATGCTGCGCGACCTCGCGGGCCACAAAGGCCGTCACACAACGGAAGCTGGAGAGATAAAAGCCGGGAGGTTTGTCGAGGGCCCAGTCGGTCATGCGGTTCGTGAACCAGCTGCCCAGATTGCGCCACCAGGTATGACGCTTGTCCTCGTAGTGCCCGAAAACCACATCGAGGCCGTGTGCACAGGCGTGCTGCCACAGCCGCACGGCCTCGGCCGGGGGGTTCTGGCCATCGTCGTCCAAGTTCACGATGTGCCGGCCCCGCGCCTGCCGCCAGCCCGAGAGCACGGCGTTGTGCTCACCGTAGTTGCGCGCGTGGTTGACGAAGATGATGGGTCCGCGCGCCGCCCGCACGAGTTCGCGGCAAATGTCCGCCGTCGCATCCGGACTGCCGTCGTTCACCAGCACGATCTCATGGCCGCCCTCAATGACCAGTCCCTCGATCTCCTTCACCAACGGCCCGATCGTGGCCGCGCTGTTGTACAGCGGAATGACAAAACTGAGCGCGGGGCCGGAAGGGGTCATGCAGTGATCCAGCGAATGATTTCCCCGGTCACCCTGTCAACGTCGGCGCACTCCAGGCCGGGGTGCACCGGCAGGCAGAGCACCTCCGCGCAGGCCTGCTCCGTGACGGGCAGCACGGCGGTGGCGTCGGCATAGGCCGGCTGACGGTGCAGCGGCACGGGGTACAGCACCCCGCAGCGGATGCCGCGTTCGGCCAGATGCGCAAGCAGGGCGTCGCGGCGCGGGGTCCGCACGGTGAACTGATGCCAGGCCGGGGTCACACCGGGTGCAATCCGCGGCAGCACCAGCCCGGCGGTCCCGAGTCCGTCCAGGTAGCGTGTGGCGAGCATCCGGCGCCGGTCATTGCCGGTCTCCAAGTGCCGCAGGTTCACGCGCAGCACCGCCGCCTGCAATTCGTCGAGACGGCTGTTGCGCCCGGGGATGTCGCTCACGTAACGCGTCCGCCAGCCGTACTGCCGCAACAGGCGCACCTGCGCCGCCACGGCCGGATCGGCCGAATAGACCGCCCCGCCGTCACCGAGCGCGCCGAGGTTCTTCGTCGGGTAAAAACTGTACGCCGCGGCATCGCCCCACGTGCCCGCCCTGCGACCGGCCACCACCGCGCCGTGCGACTGGGCGCAGTCCTCCAGCACCTTCGCCCCGTGGCGCCGTGCTGCGGCCAAGATCGCCGGCAGGTCCGCCGGATGGCCGTAAAGGTGGACCGGCACCACGGCCTTTATCTTGCCGGCATGGCGCGCGAGCACCTGCTCCAGTTCCGCCGACATCACCATCGTCGCCGCATCGATCTCCACAAAGACCGGCCGCGCGCCGAGTTGCTGGATGGCCGCCGCTGTCGCCGACACGGTGTTGGCCACCGTCGCCACGAGGTCGCCCGCACGCACGCCGAGGGCACCAAGGGCCAGTTCCAGCGCATCCGTGCCGTTTGCCACGGTCACGACCTCGCCGCCGCCATGGTAATCCGCAAATTCCTTTTCAAACGCCGCCACCTCCGGTCCGAGGATGTAGTGGCCGCCCTCCAGCACGCGCTCGATGGCGGCCCTGATCTCCGCGGCATGGGCGGCGTAGCCGGCCTTCGGGTCGGCCGTGAGCAGGATCTTCTCAGACATAGTGCGTCCGCTCCTTCCGGAAAAACGCCAGCGTGCGGCGCAGGGCGGTGCGCAGATCCGTGCGCGGGCGCCAGCCCAACGTGGACGTGATCAGGCGGTAGTCCGCGTAGAAATCGCCGATGTCGATTTTCTTCCGCGTCGCGGGAAACCGTTTCGTCACGAACTTTCCCGCGCCGTTCACGGCCACCAGCAGTTCCGCCAGTTGCCGCAGCGTCACGGGCGGCGGCCCGCCGAGATTGAACACCCGGCCCTCGGCGGCCGGCCGGATCGCGGCCAGCAGCAGGGCCTCCACCGCGTCATCCACATAGGTGAAATCACGCAACTGCTCCCCGCCCCACACCTCGAACGGACGGTCCTCCAGCAACTGGCGGATCCACACGCCGACAAAGGTCTGGCGCGCATCCTTCACCCGCATGCGCGGCCCGATGGTGTTGGTGAGCCGCAGCACCGTGCTGCGGATGCCGTGCACCTGGCTGTAGAGGAGGTGATACTCCTCGCCCGCGAGCTTGTTGATGCCGTTGACATCCACGGGCCGCAGCGGGTGCTTCTCGTCCACCGGGAGGTAGTCGGGCCGCCCGTAAATCTGCCGGGTGCTCGCGAAGACCACGCGGATGCCGGGGTTGTGCCGCCGGCAGGCCTCGAGGATCGAAAGCTGTGCCCGGCAGTTGATCTCCAGGTCCGTGTCCGGGTCGGCCATGGAATCCATGTGACTCGTCTGCCCGGCAAGGTTGAAGAGGAAATCCTGTCCGCGCACGAAGGCCGGCAAGCTGTGCCGGTCGCGCACATCCGAGAGGTTAATGTCCAGCTTGCGCTCCAGGCCCGCGACGTTGCGCCGGTTGCCGCCGTATTCCGGAATGAGACTGTCGAGGATCGTCACCTTCGCCCCCAGCCGCACCAGCGCGCGGGCCAGGTTTGAGCCGATGAAGCCCAGTCCGCCGGTGATGAGCACGCGCCGGCCGCGGCAGGCGCGGATGAACTCCGCCCGGTGGTTCATGGACGGCGGCCGATGGCCAGGACGGAATTGCCCCAGGGCAGGACGCCACCCCGGCGCAGCCAGGCATGCTCGATCAGATTCATCGCATTGCAGAATGATTCCACCGGTGCCGGATACAAGCGCACATCGCTGGACACGGCCCGGGCCTGCAGCAGTTTTCTTTGCAGGACGGCCAGGGGAAACAGCAGCGTGTTCCAGTAGGTCGCCCGTTCGACGCGGAAACCCGCCCGCCGAAACAACTCGCCGGTCTCAGCCTTTGAATAGCGGCGCAGATTGCCGACCGCCCGGTCGTGGTAGGAATGCATCCAGCGATAGGCGGGCATCGTCAGCACAGCGATGCCGCCCGGGCGCAACACCCGGTGAAATTCGCGGAGGGCCGCCTGCGGATCCGCCACCTGGCAGACGACGTCACAGGATGCGACCGCATCAAATCTCGCGTCCGCGAACGGCAGTGCGGTCACCGATCCCTCCGTGACCGGCAGGCCGGTGCGCTCCCGCGCGAAGGCGCAGGCCAGCGGCGAGAAATCCACGCCCTCGAGCTGCCAGCCGGGCTGCGCCAGTTGCAGCCGCCGCAGCAGGCCGCCGGTGCCGCAACCCGCATCCAGCACGCGGGCGCCGTCCGCCGGTGCGCCCTGCGCCAAGGCCAGCCCCTCGTTGCGGTGCAGCGCGCGGTAATACCACATCGCATCCTCCACCCCGGCCATTTTGCGGTATT
>JBIJDP010000052.1:0-8789 GCA_044344065.1 Opitutaceae bacterium | reverse complement strand
CAGCGAAACCGGGGGCAGCGGCCGGCCCCGTTCGCGGCGATGCTGCAGTTCCTCATCGTGGAAATACCCGAGCGAGAGCAGCAGGTTTTCGCTCATGCGCGTGCCGAATTCCTCGTACGTGTTCCAGTCGGAGATTTCCTCGCCCGGGTACATCAGCGCGGTGTCGCTGGAGAGCGTGTTCACGTTCTCCCGGAACTGGGGATTGGTCGGAAACAGGTGGATCTGCGGGCTGCCCGCGCTCTGCGTCAGCATGACGATCTGTTCGTCGCCGTCCGCCGAACCCGCGCCGATCGGCATCTGCCAGGCGGGACCGAAAAACCGGCCCATGTCCGGGTGCATGAAGGCGATGCGCAGCCGGCCGCCGGAGATGCCGATGGCCACGGGTTGGTCAGGCCGGAAGCCGAGTTTTTCGCGCCCCGCCGTGCCGCTGAGCTCGGCGAGCTGCCGGGCGATGGCCGCCACCTGCGCCGGCGGCCGATCGGTGCTGATCGCGCGCGCGGCGGTCTCGATGTCGGAGCCAGCCGCGAGCAGTCCGCCGGAGGAAGCCAGCACGCTTTCCAGCAGCGCAAGGTCCGTCGGCCGGGTCACATCCGAGCAGAGCAGGTCGTACTCGGGATCGGCGATCGTGACCGTCACGGTACGGATGTCGCCGCCCTCGCGGTGGATCACCTCGATGATGTCGGTGAGGTAAAACTGTTGCTGCGCATTGGCGTTGGTCAGGTCGCGGAGGCGCCGGTGGAGCGCCGCGGCCCGGATCACGTAGAGCGGGCAGTTGCCCTCGGTCAGGTCCTCCAGCTGACGGCGGGCGGCGGCGTCCGCCACGGCCTCGATGTCCCGCTGTTCGATGATCGAGGTGACGCGACCGCGTTGATCGCGCACGATCCGGCCCTTGCCCCGGTGCTTCGGCGGTTCGTATTCCGCCGTGAGCATGGTCAGGTCGGCTTCGTGCCGGCCCGCCCGGTGGGTTTCGCACAGCCGGCGAAACACCGACGGCGTGACGATGCGGTCGCCCATGGTGATCACCAGCAGGGGATTCGACTCGAGCAGGTTGGGCACACTGAAGGCCTCAAAGGCGGCAAAGGCCGTGCCGCCGGCGGGGTTTTCCGAGCGGACGTAGAGGTTGTCGCTGCCCAGCGCGCCCGCCACGTCGTCGTGCCGGTAACCGACGAGACAGATCGCCGGCCCTACGGCCAGCTGGCGGAAGGCGTCGATCGAGTGCCGGGCGAGGGGCGTGCCGTGCACGGGCTGGATGCACTTGGGCGCCTGGCCAAACCGGGTGCCCTTGCCGGCGGCGAGGAGCACGAGCACCGGTTGATCCGGCGCCAGAGCCAACGGTGGGTTCGGGGTGGCGGGCGGGAGGAGCTTGTCCGGGCTGGTCCGCGCCACCGCTTCGAGTCGGGCAACACCGTGCGGCGGAATCATCCCCGCATTCACGAACACAAGCCGGGCGGCGGCCAGATTTATTTCATCGCGGCGTTTTTGTAGGAGCGGCTTTACGCCGCGATCGGGAGCGCAAAATCGCGGCAAGAGGCAGGCTCCTACCTCCCAGATCATTTGAGAGGCGACGACGATCAGTCGGCGCATACTTTAAAGGATGCAGCCATTGCTGCATTCCCATTAGCGTTCAAAAAATTACCCGCGGACAGTATTCACCCGCCCAATGGCGGATCGTTCTTCCGCTGATACATTCTCCGCGGCCGCACATTCGGATGGCGGGCCACGGTGGCAGCAGTCTGCATGAAGGCCGTGAACCACAGGCGGCACGACGAATGGGCCCGGAAGCTGGGGGCGGTGAGCGACCGGCCGCTGGAGTTCTGCCCGAGGTTTCCCGACATCGCGGCGCGCTGGGAGCGCTGGTGGCGGTTCGACGCCGAGCGTCCGCTGCTGCATGCGTCGGCCGCCACGGGGCCGGGGATTTACCGGGGCAAGGCCTTTCATCTCATTGACCGGCCCGGGCAGTGGCTGGCCGTGCAGCGCCTGCAGCTGGCGAACACCCATTATGTGGCCGACGCACTGCCGCGCATCCGGGCCGACATCGGGCCGGTGGCGATCGCCGCGTTCCTCGGGGCACCGTTGTCGCTCTCCGAGGCCGAGCAGACTTCCTGGCAGCAAACGGTGATTCCCGATTGGGAGCACGCGCCCGAGTTGCGGTTCGATCCGGACAACCCCTGGTTCAAGCGGGTGCTGGGACTGCTGGCCATGCTCGCCGACGACGCGCGGGGCCGTTACCTTGTGTGCACGCCCGATCTCACCGGGGCGATCGACACCCTCGTCAACCTGCGCGGCCCGGATCACATGTGCCTGGACCTGTTCGACCACCGGGAAGCCGTATTGGCGGCGGCCATGGAAATCATGACGGCGTGGGCGCCGATCTATGCAACCGTGATGGACACCGTGCTCGAGCGCGGCGCGGGCATCACCCAATGGCTCGACTGCTGGTCCAACCAGCCGTTCACCATTCCGACCTGCGATTTCAACGCCCTGCTGGGGCAAAAGGATTTTGCCGAGGTCTGCCTGCCTTCATTGGTGAGGCAGGCGGAAATCGCGGGACGGCTGCTCTTTCATCTCGATGGGCCGCAGGCGGCGCGACATGCGCCGACCCTGGCGACGGCACCGTGCATTGCGGCGGTGCAATATACACCCGGCGCCGGCACGCCGTCCGCCCTGGCGAAACTCGACATGCTCCGCGGACTGCAGGAGGCCGGGAAACCCGTGCTGGTGATCACGCCAAAGGCGGAAGTGCTGGCGCTGGCGCGCCAGCTGGATCCGCGGGCCACGGCGATCCTCGTGGATGAAAAACTGACCCCGGGCGAGGCCGATGAACTGGCCCAGGCGGTGCGGGCCATGAAGCCGGTCAGCGTGAGTGTGACGGGATCGGTGAGAAAATCTGATGTAGCGTAGATGGCAGCGCTTGCGGGCGCGGATTGGTTTGTAGGGCGGGGTCTCCTCCTTCGCCTGGCCTACTTAGGACAGGTCCGAACCCCGCCTTTCCTTACCACTGACTATAATCCGATCTTTCTCTTTCTCGGACCTGGAGGTTGGCGTGAGATTGCGACCGAGGGCGGTCGCGCTCCCAGGCGGGGTTCCGAGACCCCGCCCTACAACGCGCTTCCGCCTTTGTACGGCGACGACGATTAGTCGGCGCACACTTTTAAGGATGCAGCCATTGCTGCATCCCCATCAGCGTTCAACCATCAGAGGCTTGGTCCCAAGACGTCCCTTAACGTCACTGGTCGAGCCGTGCAAAATCACCAGTTTCCCGTCCTGGACCTTGGCCTCGAAGAGCTCCGCACCCTGGGCGAGTTCCAACACCAACCCGCCGCATTGCAGGTATTTTCCCTGCGACAGGAAAATATGTTCGACCTGCCCGGCTGGGCCGCGGCGGATCAGACAGAAGCCGGCATCAGTGACCAAGTCCCAATCCGCCTGCCTGAGTTTCCGACTGACGGGACTCGCCGTGCTGCCCGGAGCGGCCGCCACTAGCAGGTCGGTTTTCCCATTGGCCTGTTCCACGGCCACCGCGACCTGGGTGTCGCCGGCCTCGGCTCCCGCCTCGGTTTGCAGCGGCAGCCGGGTGATATGCTTGAGATTGGACCGGCCGGAGTACGGCTCGAGCACCGAGACGAAGGTTGAGCTCAATGGCGCCGCATCGGCCTGCCGTCGCACCATCAGGCTGGGCACCCACGTCTCGCGTCCCTGGCCGGCGTCGGGATAAACCAGCCAGGTTTCCGCCAGGGCGGCCTGCGCGTGCCGGGTCAGATCGGTGTGGCGCAGGTGCACCGTCGTGCCCTCGGGCAGATAGTGGTAGCGGTCATCAATCTTCCAATCGACCTGCCAGCCCGGCTCGGGCGTGCCGCCGCGGAAATTGCGCATCTGGGCGTCGGCACCGAATTCGGGCAGGGGTTGCAGGGCGAGCCCGGTGGCGGTGGCCTGGCCAAAGTAGCCGTGAAGGAACTTGGCGTGATCGCGTCCGCCAGCGACCCGGAAAATGTCCAACACGTAACAGTCCTCGGCCGACACATCGACCAGCAGCAGCGAGCGCTCGTATTGTTGCATCGCGGTGGTCTGCACCAGCTCCGGGCCGGAGGCGCGGATCAGCTTCACCTGTTCGCACACCGCCCAGGCGGTGGTCCGGCCGTGCACCAGCCGCTTCAGCGGATTCACCTGCACCTCCAGCGGCTCGGTCTCCGGTCCGCCATTGTGCCGCATCTGGTTCTTGCCGTCGACCACCACCGTGTTGTGCGCCGCCGTCATCCGGTACCACAGCGCGCGGGGCGAATACCAGCCGCCGAATTGCACCGGCGGGTAGCCCAGGCCGGACAGCAATTCCAGGCCCTTCGCATAGAGGCCGATGTTCATGGCGTCGGCGCGGCCGTGGTTGCCGCCGATGTCGTAATCGAGCCAGACGCCGCGGGCGTGGGCGCCCCGGCCGGAGCGCAGCATGCCCAGGCACCATTTTTCCTTGTTCACCGAACCCGCGTCCAGCGCCGTGCCGTGCTGCCGGATCGCCGCGGCCACGGATTGCTGGAATTGGGCCGGATCCGGCGCGAGCAGGTCGTGGGGCAGACCCTCGACGGTGCCCCCATTCGCCCGGTAGAGGAGTTTCACGTAGAGCGGATCGCCGGTGATCGCGTGCAGCTTGCCGAACAGCGTGAAGGTCGAGACGAAGGGCAGGCCGGTCTGCGCCGGTGCCAATTGGTTCCGGTTGAACTGCACGCCGGCGTAGGTCGGATCCTTCTGGCCAAAGCCCGGACCGGTGTCGCCGATCTTCGGGTAGTAGCTTTCCAGGAACCAGGCGTCCGCGTGAAACCGGTACATCTGCTTCAGGTCCGGCACGCGGTGGACGAGCGTGGACAGCAGGTCCGGGTCCAGGCGGTCGAAGAGCGCGAGCACCTCGGCCACGACGCGGGGCCCGATGGCGCTGTAGCCGCCCAGGCCCTTTTCCCCGCTGAGGCCGTCAATGGCCGTGGCCTTTTCGAGCATGGCCTGCAGGGAGGCGACCACCGCGTCGCGGTTCGCGGGCCAGCCCAAGATGGCCTGGTGGATGATCAGGGTGACGTCCGTGTTGGGGAAATTGCTGACGATCTTGGCGGGACGGCGCAGCACCTCGCGCAGGATGCGCTCCTCGATGTTGCCTTGGATGTCGGCGATGGTCCGCTTGGGCCTGGCCGGTTGGTGCTGGCGGGCCTTGGCGGCCAGAAAGCCGGCCAGTTCCTGGTCTCCGGCCAGCGCCGGGAAGATCATGTCGTACGCGAGGGCGAGGCCGCGGGTTTCGTTGCAGGCGTCATGCCAGACACTGACGAACCCCGTGCCCGTGGTGGGGTTGGATTGTTCGTAGGACAGGCCCTGGGTGGCAAAATCAAAGGTCGGGTAGAGGTCGGCCACGCGGTCGAGCAGGATCGCCGCCTTCCGGGCGCAGACCGGGTCGCCGGTCAGCACGTAGGTCATGGCCAGGGTCCGGATGCCTTGCAGCACATTCTGCTTCCACTGGCCGTAGACCAGGTAGGCGCCCACAAAGCGCCAGCGGTTGGCGCCGTCAAAGTAACCGGTGCCGTCATCCACCCCGAAGCGGTGCAACGGATCGTCGGCGGCCGGATGCTCGGGGTTGAACAGCAGCGAGCGGTCGGCCAGCGCATGCGCGAACACGCCGTGCGCGTCGAAGCCCGAGCGATGGAACGACGCGAAGTCATTCTTGGGAAACTTCTGGGCGCAGTGCGGGCAGGTGACCTTCCAGGGCTCACGCAGCGCATCGATCTTCCAGGCATACATCGGCACGTCCTGCTTGCAGGCCGGGCAGAACCCGTTGGACCAGACCATCCACGAGCGTTCGAGGGTGGCGCCGAACATCGCGGACCAGAGTTCGTCATCGGACTTCTCCCGCCAGGGCCGGGCGAGTTCGAGGAAGCGCTGTGCCTGTTCCCGGGCCCCGGGGTCCTTCGCCACATTGGCCCGCAGGGTCTGCACGACCGGGGCGGGAAAGAAAACCGATTGGGTCTTGGGGCCGGAGCCCGCGGCAAGGCTTGTCGTCATGGCCAGAGTGAGCAGGGCCAAAATGGCCGCCGGCGAAGGGAGAGGGAAGGTGAAAGGGAAAGGTGCATTGTGAACCATGGGATCGCCCGAAGGGTGAGGAACATCGGGGCGCGGGCGGGGCGTTCAACAAGAATTGCGGGGTGGACTGCATTCATAACAAACCGGAGGGAACGCTGATCTGCGCTAATCTCTGAATCAGGGTTTTGGATGGCTTGGGCCGGATGAGCGAAGATGAGTGCAGATTAGCGTTTCACATGGCTTGGTCGGTCTGGGCCTAATCCGCGTCCGCGAGCGGGCTGACCTACGAAACGGGGTTTCAACCATGCTCCTACCTCCAAGCCACCCCCTGGGTTTGTGCGGTTCAGCGGACGAACTTGTGCTTGTTCTGGCCGCTGCCGGTCACGACGCGGTTGCGGCCGGCATGCTTGGCCTTGTAGAGGGCCTCATCGGCCGCGGCGACCAGGGCTTCCACCGAGGAGGCGTCGTCCGGCAATGCGACCACGCCGGCGCTGAGCGTCACGGGCAAGGTCAAATCCTTGTCGGGAACCAGGCAGGGCGTCTCCGCCAGCAGGGCGAAGAGCCGCTCCGTGACGTCCACCGCGTCCTTGCGCGGAGTCTCTACCATGATGATGGCAATCTCCTCGCCGCCAAAACGGCAGACGCGGTCCACCTGGCGCGTCTGTCCGCCCAGGAGGCTGGCCACATGCTTGAGCACCAGGTCGCCGACCTGGTGGCCATGAGTGTCGTTGACCTTCTTGAAGTGGTCGATGTCGGCCAGGACGAGGGAGAAGGTGTGGCCGAAGCGCATGCTGCGGAGGCATTCCTCCGTGATGATCCGCTCGAATTCGCGCCGGTTGTAGAGGCCGGTCAGGGCGTCATGGGTGGCCAGCAGGCGCAGCCGGCCCATCGTGTCGCCGAGTTTGCGGGCATACCGGATCGCGTGCTCGACCATGCGCACCGTGATGTCCTCCTTGACCAGATAGTCCATCGCCCCGGCCTCCATGGCTGCCTCGATGGCCTCCTCGTGGGCATCATTCAGCAGGAGGATGACGGGCGTGGGGCAGTCATTGCCCCCGGCCGTCCGCAGAAGTTCCACGCCCTTGCCGCCATCCAAGGAGAAATCCAGCAGGCACACCAAAAAGCGGCCGGATTGCAGCAGGCTCAGCCCCTTGGCCGCGTCGGTCGTGCTGGTCAGGATCCACGGCCCGCCGCGGAACTGGGCGCAATATTCTTCCAGCCGGCCCTGCAATGGCGGCTCATCGTTGATCAGGAGGATTCTCTGGGGGGCGTTGGAGACCATGCGGGGAAGTCAGAGGAAAGACGATGTTGGCAGCCTCAAGTCATTTTTGACCCGGGTAGACAGGGTTAGCGACAAAACAGACGCCGGCACAACGGTTTTTATGCCCGCGTAATCAAGAAGGCAGACCAAGCCCGGAAGGAATGGCCGCAAAAAGGCACAAGGATTCAAACTGTCTGCGAGGCTCTCCCGCGCGCCTATAGGCGCAGGCACGGCTTCCCTCGCCTTTGATTTTTTGCGCCTTTTTGCGTCAAAAAAAGGATTGTGGATCGATCGATTGACCCACGCCGATCCGATCTTGGGGCTCGAGCACTGAATTGTTGATGCCGACGTTTTTCCTCGGCGGTCCCCGGTCCCTCGGCTATCTCCGCAGCGTGCCCGCTGATACCCCGGCCAGTGCCTTCTCTTCCTGCCCCGTGCCTCATCCCCAGCGCACCGAGATCACCATCGGCCATGGCGGGGGCGGGCGGCTCACCCAGGACCTGATCGACCGCGTGTTCCGGTCGGCCTTTGGCAACCCGTCGCTGGACGCGCAGCACGACGGGGCGCTGCTCACGACGCCCGGCGGCGCGCGGCTCGCGTTCACGACGGACTCGCATGTCGTCAGCCCGATATTTTTCCCCGGCGGCGACATCGGCAAGATTGCAGTCAACGGCACGGTCAACGACCTGTGCATGTGCGGAGCCCGGCCGCTCTGGCTGAGCGCCGGCTTCATCCTCGAGGAGGGGTTTGCCGTCGCCACGCTGGAGAAGGTGGTCGCCTCGATGAAGGCCGCCGCGACCGAAGCCGGTGTGACCATCGTCACCGGCGACACGAAGGTGGTCGAGCGTGGCAAGGGCGACGGGGTCTACATCACGACCGCCGGTGTGGGGGTGATCGAGACGAAGCTGACGGTTGCACCCGGCAGCATCCGGCCGGGCGATGCGATCATTCTCAGCGGCGATCTCGGCCGGCACGGGATGGCGATCATGGCCACGCGGGCGGGGCTGGCCTTTGAGAGCGCCATTGAAAGCGACTGCGCCCCGCTCGTTGCGCCGGTGGCGGCGCTGCTGCAGGCCGGCCTGGAAATCCATTGCCTGCGGGATCTCACCCGCGGCGGCCTCGCGACGGCGCTGGTTGAACTCGCGGAATCCGCCCGGCTCGCGATCGCGATTGATGGCGCAAAGGTTCCCGTCACCGAACTGGTCAGCGGCGCCTGCGAAATCCTCGGTCTCGATCCGCTCTATGTGGCGAACGAGGGCCGCTTCGTGTGCATCCTGCCGGAAGCCCAGGCCGCGTCTGCACTGCAAATCATGGCCGCGACCGCGCCCGGCGGCCCGCCGGTCGTCATCGGCACGGTGAAGTCCGGCCCCGCCGGCCAGGTCACCCAGCGCAGCATCGTCGGCACCGAGCGGATCGTGGACCGGTTGAGCGGGGAGCAACTGCCGCGGATCTGCTGATCCGCGGCAGTCGGAGATCGGAG